>JAYSCC010000130.1:0-7578 GCA_041915065.1 Zavarzinia sp. | reverse complement strand
GGGCCTGGCTTTCGGGCCTGATCCCGGCCTGGGTTTCGATCCCGCTGGCGGCGCCGCTCTTCTATGCCTCCTTCACCGTGCTGCATGACGGTACCCACCGCGCCATTTCGCGAAGCCCGCTCCTCAACGAGATCATCGGCACCCTGGGCGGCCAATTGCTGATGCCGGGGATGGAGGTCGCCGTCTACCGGATCCTGCACCTCGAACATCACAAGCATACGGGCGAGAAGCACGACGATCCCGACGACATTATGGTGATCGCGCCCAAGTGGTCGCTGCCCGCCGTGCTCGGCTTCATCGATGTCGTCTGGTTCTTCTGGTACCTGCGCCGGGCCGGCCGTTTCGCGACGAGCCAGAACATCCGTTTCATCGCTGGTTTCGCGCTCTATGCCGCCTGGCATATCGCCTGGCTGGCCTCGCCCTATGCCACCGAATGGCTGGTCCTCTGGCTGCTGCCGCAACGCCTCGGCCTGTTGATTACGGCCTATCTCTTCGCCCATATCCAGCACCCGCCGGATGTCGAGCAGCGCGAGCGCCCGATCCATGCCACTGCGATGATTACGCGGAATTCGCTCACCCGCTTCTTCATGCTGGGGCAGAGCGCGCATCTGATCCATCACCTCTACCCCCAGCTTCCCTTCTACCGACTGGAGGCGGGCTGGGACGCGGCGGCGGCGGAACTTCGCCCCCTCGGCCTGTTCTGGCGCGGCATCGGCGGCAGCGTGAAGCGCTTCGACCCGCCGCCTTCGCTGGCCGAACGTCACTGGATCGCCGCCCGCGTGGCCGAGGCCGAAGTGCAGACGCCGAGCATCACCTCCTATCTCCTGGAAGCGGAGGACGGTGGCGCGCTGCCAGCCTTCACGGCCGGCGCCCATATCGATCTTCGCTTGGCCTCCGGCCTGGTCCGGCAATATTCGCTGGTCGGGCGGCCCGGCGCGGCGGCGGCCTATCGGATCGCGGTGAAGCGGGACGAGGCGGGCCGGGGCGGTTCGGTCGAGGTTCACCGCACCCTGGTGCCGGGGGCCAAGCTCGACATCGGCCGGCCGCGCAACCATTTCCCGCTCCGCCCCGGCACTGGCCGCGTCGTGCTGGTCGCGGGCGGCATCGGCCTGACGCCGCTGCTCGCCATGGCGGCCGAACTGGCGGCGGAGCACCGCGACTTCGTGCTCCATATCTGCGCCCGCAGCCAGGCGGACGTACCATTCGCCGCCTGGTTCGAGCAGGCGCCCTTCACCGGGCGGACCCGGATCCACCTCGACGACGGTACGCGTTTCGATCCCGCCCGTGACCTGGGCGTGCCAGAGGCGGGCGACCAGCTCTATCTCTGCGGGCCGGCCGGCTTCATGGCCTGGGTGAAGGAGGCTGCGGCGGGCCTCGGCTGGTCCGGCGACGCCGTCTTCTCGGAAGATTTCGCGCCCGCGGGCGGCCCGGGGGAAGCCTTCACCGTGGAACTCGCCAAGTCGCGGCGGACGGTCGAAGTCGCGGCCGGGCAGAGCATCGTCGAAGCCCTGGAAGCCCAGCGCCTGCCGACCGAGACCCTGTGCCGCCAGGGCGTCTGCGGCACCTGCCGCTGCAAGGTTCTGGCCGGCACGGTCGACCACCGGGACAGCGTGCTGACGCCCGGGGAACGGGCGGCGGGCGACCAGATCCTGACCTGCGTCTCCCGCGCGCCCAAGGGCGAGCGCCTGATCCTAGACCTCTAGCCGTTCAGGCTGCGGCGGAGCGCCGCCGCCATCTCAGTCACGGCCCGCCTCGACCCCTGCGAAATGCCGGGCATCGAGGCGAAGCCGTGGATCAGCGTCTCGAAATGCAGGATCTCGACCGGGACGCCGGCCGCCTGCAAGGCCTCGCCATAGGCGCGGCCCTCGTCGTGCAGGGGATCGAAGCCGGCCAGCACCACGGTCGCGGGCGGCAGGCCGCTCAAGTCCCCGGCGCGCAGCGGCGAGATGCGGGGATCGGCGGGGTCGAGATGGGCCGGCAGGAATTGTTCCTTGAACCAGGTCATGGTCGAACGGTCGAGCAGGAAGCCGTTGCCGTAAGCCTCGTGCGAGGGCCATTGCCGGGTCAGGTCGGTCGCCGGATAGATCAGGAACTGGTGGCGGGGCAGGGGGGCGCCGCTGCCCCGCAACTGCTGGCTCAACACCGCCGAGATATGGCCGCCAGCACTGTCGCCGCCGACGCCGAGGCGGGCGGGGTCGGCGCCGAAGTCGCGGTGCCCAGCGGCGATATGGTGCCATGCCGCCACGGCATCCTCGATCGCGGCGGGGAAGGGATGTTCCGGCGCCAGGCGGTATTCGACCGAGAGCACCTGGCACTGCGCCGCTTCGGCCAGAAAGCTGCACAGGGGATCATAGGAATCGAGATCGCCGATGACGAAACCGCCGCCGTGGAAAAACACCAGGGTGGGCGCCGGTCCCGCCGGCAGGTTGCGCGGGACATAGAGGCGAAGCGGAATGTCGCTATGCGGCCCCGGGGCGCGGTGCTGTTCGATCCGCGCCATGGGGCGCGGCCGGCCGCCCAGGGCGCTCGCCATGTCGCGCTGCAGGCGGCGGGTCTTGGCGATCGGCTGTTGCTCCAGCGGCGGGCGCAGGCCGGTCAGCCGCAGCAACATCTGGAGATGCGGGTCCAGCGTCTTGCCGCCGTGGACGACCGCTCGCCCGCCGCTCATCCCGCGTAGCACGGGATGAGGCAGGCGGAACAACCCCGCCAGGAAGGCTCTCTGGATGGAGCGGATCGGCACCCGGTCTCTCCCGGCTGAAATTACACGACGCGCCCAGAATGCCCGGGCGGCAGCGCCGCGCATCGGCCGTTTGAACCAGGCGTTCAGCCCGCCAGTGCCTTGCCCGCCAGTTCGGCCACATTGCGCGACAGGCCGGGGCTCGCCACGATGCGCTCGAGTTCGGCGCGCATCAGGGCGGCCAATTCCGGCCGGTAGCGGCGGAAACCGCCCAGCGGTTCGAGCAGGCGGGCCGCGATCTGCGGGTTGGCGGCATCGATCGCCAGGATCTCGTCGGCCAGGAAGCGATAGCCGGAGCCCGAGGCGTCGTGGAACCGATAGGGGTTCATCTGGCTGAAGGTGGCGATCAGGGCGCGCAGGCGGTTCGGCGTCTTGCGGTCGAAGGCGGGATGGGTGGCCAGCGCCTTGACGCGCGCCAGCACGTCGGCCGCCGGGCTCCGCGCCTGGAGCGCGAACCATTTGTCGACCACCAGCGGCTCCGCCTCGAAGCGGGCGTAGAAATCGGCCACCGCCGCCTCGTAATCGGGCCCGCCGATCAGCATCAGGGCGCCAAGCCCGCCGAGGGCCTGGGTGATGTCGCTCGCTTCCTGGTAATGGGCCTTGGCGCGGGCGACATCGGCCGGCGTCGCGGCCGCGGCCAGCGTGTCGAGCACGGCATTCCGGAGCGCCCGGCGCCCGGCACTCGCCGCGTCGGGCGAGAAGGCACCGGCGGGGCGGAGGCCGTCGTGCAGCCGTTCCAGGCGGTCGCGCAAGGTCTCGGCCGTCTGGCGGCGGAGCGCTTCGCGTGCCTCGTGCAGGGCGGCGGGATCGGCCGGCGGGCGCGCCAGGGCCAGGTCCTGTTCGCTCGGCAGGGCCAGCAGCAGGGCCTTGAAGGCATCGTCCGCCGCCTGGTCGTCCAGCGCCCGGCCGAGGGCGGCGACGTAACGCGCTTCCCCCGCGACGTCCGGCGTGCCATAGGCGCGGGCGAGCAGCAATTCGCGCGCCAGGGCCTGGCCGGAATCCCAGCGGTTGAACAGGTCGGGATCGGCGGCGAGGCGGGTGAAGCGATGTTCGCCCTTCTCTTCCAGCGTCAGATTGACCGGGGCCGAGAATTCCCGAAGGGCGGAGAGCACGGGCGGCCGAGCCACGCCTTCGAGGGTGATCTCGGCGGTGGCGCCGTCGAGCACCAGCACCGCTTCCTCGGCCGGGGCGGCGCCGGGGGCGGCGAAGGACTGCACCCTGCCGTCCTCGTCGAGCAGGCCGAGGCGGAGGGTGATGGGCAGCGGGTGCTTCACCGGTTGGCCCGGGGTCGGTGCCGTCTCCTGTGCGAGCGAGAGGGTGAGCCGCTTCGAAGCGGCGTCATAGGCGGGCTTCACCGTAACGCTCGGCGTGCCGGCCTGGCGGTACCAGGAAAGCACACCCGAAAGATCACGCCCGGTCGCCGCCTCGAAGGCGGAGAGGAAGTCTTCGACCGTCACAGCCTGGCCGTCGAAACGGGCGAAATATTCATCCATGCCACGGCGGAAATCGGCGGCGCCGATCAGCGTCTTCAACAGGCGGCAGATCTCGGCGCCCTTCTCGTAGACGGTCGAGGTATAGAAATTGTCGATCTTCTGATAGCTCTCCGGCCTCGCGGCATGGGCGAGCGGGCCGGCATCTTCCGGGAACTGGCGGGCGCGAAGGGCGCGCACGTCCTTGATCCGCTGCACCGCTTCGCCCCGCTGGTCGGCGCTGAAGGACTGGTCGCGGAAGACGGTGAGGCCTTCCTTGACGCAGAGCTGGAACCAGTCCCGGCAGGTGATGCGGTTGCCGGTCCAATTGTGGAAATATTCATGGGCGACCACGCTCTCGATCCGCTCGTAGTCGAAATCGGTCGCTGTTGCCTGATCGGCCAGCAGGAGGGAGGAGTTGAAGATGTTCAGCCCCTTGTTCTCCATCGCCCCCATGTTGAAGTCGCGCACGGCGACGATCATGAAGAGGTCGAGGTCATATTCCCGGCCGAAGGCCTGCTCGTCCCAGCGCATCGCCCGCTTCAGCGCGTCCATGGCATAGGTGACGCGGGAAACCTGGCCCGGATCGCAATAGAGGCGAAGCGCCACGGTACGGCCCGAAGCGGTGGTGAAACTGTCTTCCAGCAGGTCGAGTTCGCCCGCCACCAGGGCGAAGAGATAGCAGGGCTTGGGGAAGGGATCGTTCCAGACCGCGTAGTGCCGGCCGTCCGGCAGTTCGCCCGCTTCCATCAGGTTGCCGTTGGCGAGCAGGTGGCGGAAGGCCGCCGGCGCCGTGATGCGCACGGTGTAGCGCGCCAGCACATCCGGCCGGTCGGGGAACCAGGTGATCTTGCGGAAGCCCTCGGCCTCGCACTGGGTATAGTAGCGCCCGCCCGACATATAGAGGCCTTCGAGGGCGGTATTGGCCGCGGGATCGATCTCCACCACGGTCTCGAGGGTGAAGCGATCGGGCACCTCGGGCACCGTGACGCCATGCGCGTCGACCCGATAGGCGCCCTCGGCCAAGGCCACGCCGTCGATCGCGAAGGAGATTGGCGTCAGCCGCTCGCCGTCCAGCACCAGGGGCGCGCCGGCCGGGCCGTTCCGGTGCAGCGCCAGGCGCGCGGTCACCCGGGTCGCCCCGGGCGAGAGGTCGAAATCGAGATCGACCGTGTCGACCAGGAAGGCCGGCGGCCGATAATCGGCCAGGAGGACGGGCAGGGTTTCGGCGATGGGGGCGGCGTTCGACATGATCCGTCTACTTAGGCACAGTCGCCCGCCGATACAATCACCCTGTCACCGGGCCACTCGTCACGGGCGCGGTGCCTCTCGCATCCGACTCCGTCATGGCCGGGCGAAGACCCGGCCATCCACGCCGCCAAGCGGCCTTCACCGTCGACGGCCTTGGCGCGTCCCGACGTGGATGCCCGGGACGAGCCCGGGCATGACGATCGAGACAAATGCGCCGACGTCGTGAACAACCTAGAGCATCTTCAGGCGAAGTGGAGTCCGGTTCGCCGTCCGAAGATGCGTTAAATCAACAGGTTAGAGCGTCGGCGGAATGACGCTCATTCCGCCGACGCTCTAGTTTCCGAGGCCGGACGGGCGTGGTGCCGTCACGCCCCCAGTGCGGCGGCGAAATCCGCCAGCGTGCAGTCGATCGGCACGATCGCCTGTTCGGCCAGGAAGCGGATCTCGTTCCGGCTGAGCGCGGCACCGTCCAGCACCAGGAAATTCGGCCCGGCCGAGCGTTTCAGGATCTGGCGGGCATAGGTGCGCAGGAGCTGGTCGGTGAAGCGGCAGCCGAGGAAGAGGAAGCCGAGCGTGCTGCGCCGTTCCTTTACCGCGTCGGGGATCGGGGTCTGGATGTCGATCTCGGTCAGGACTTCGACATAGTCGGAATCGGCGACCAGGAAATTGCCCGCCGGCACGATGCCGCCATGCGGCTTGTAGAGCAGCGTTTCCCAGCCGGCGGCTTCCGCGACCGGGGTCTCCACACCGGCGGCGTCATAGGCGCGGTACCAGCGGTCCTCGCCGATACCGGCGCGCGTGATGCCTTGGATCTCGCCCCAGCCGGACCGCGCTTCGAGCGCCTTACGGAAGGCGCCGTCGTACCAGCCGTCGACGATCAAGGGCAGCGGCAGGGCCGCCAGCGCCCGGTGCAGCGCGGTCGGCTCGACCGGGGCCGCGAAAATCTCTGCCATCAGGGCGGTCAGGGTCGCGCGGTGGCGGCTGCTCTCGATATATTGCGCGGCCGCCCAGGGATTGCCGCGGGCACGCTTCGGCAGGGCGACCCGGCGGCCGAGGGCGGCGGCCAGCGCCTCATAGGAGGTCGGCACCGAGGGCGCGGCCAGGGCGGCGACGCCGGCACCGGCGAAGGGGGCCAGGCGGCCGGCGCGAAGGGCGGCCACGACCTGGGGCAGGGCGGCCTCGCCGGCTGCGATGTCGAGGGGGGGCAGCGCGTTCATGGCCTCAATCCTCCCCGCCGCGCTTCCTGGCGTTCACGGTGATCGGCAGGCGGGTGTCCGCCGCCATCTCGGGCAGGTCCAGGACCCAGCCGTTGGCGAGCTTGACCCAGCCGCCCCACAGCGCCTCGCGCTCGATCTCGACCACACCTTCCTCCAGGTCCTTCTTGGGGACATAGACGGACAGGCCCGTGGCGGCCTTGCGGATCATCACCTTCATGCGCGTGCTCCTTCGCTGGGTTGGTCGACGGCGGCCAATTCGCGCCCGCGCATGCCGACGACGATGCCGCTGTCGACATATTCGACGGCATAGATGTAGTAACGCTGGAGGAACATGCCGATGTCGCGCACGTAACCGACCTCGCCCTTGCGGACCAGGATCTCGCCCACGTCACGGCCGGCGAAAGTGCCGTCGTTCTTCACATATTTGGTGGCGCGCACCTTGGTGCCCGGCTTGAAGACCGGGGGCTTGCGGGTCTCCACCTCTTCCTCACGGCCAAGTCCCATCGTCGTCCTCCTCGGTCTCGCTCAAGCGTTTCAGGCGGATCTGCACGTTCTCCCGCACCAGCGGGTCGGTATCGTCGGCGAATTCGGGCAGCACCGATGGCGCCGCCCGCTCCGCCGCGGCGAAGCGCACGCGCAGGTCCGGATCGGTGGCGAAGCGGCCGAGACGCATGGGGTCCAACCGTTCCGCCACTTCGAGGCGGACCAGCGGGTCTTCATCCGCCGCCATTTCTGCCAGCCGTTCGGGCGCAATCCGCCGGGCGACCCAGCGCCGCACCTCGGGCTCGGGATCGGCGATGGCGAGGGCCAGGACGGCCGGCTCCATGCGCCTGACCGCGATCAGCCGGACGTAGTAATCCTCGTCGTCCAGCAATGCGATCAGCGCCTTGCCGGTGAGCCGGGT
>JAYSCC010000129.1:0-7607 GCA_041915065.1 Zavarzinia sp. | reverse complement strand
TGTCTATCCCCCCCTCCCTTTAGCTCCTCCCTTGCGGGGGGTTCCCCTGATACCCCGGGGGGGCCCCCCCCCCCCCCCGCGACTCTGTCCAGGGCCAGGATTTCGGCAATGCATTTCCTCCATTCCATGATCCGCGTGCGCGATCTCGACGCCACCCTCACCTTCTTCTGCACCCACTTGGGGCTCAAGGAAGTGCGCCGGGTCGACGTGCCGGCCGGCCGCTTCACCCTGGTCTTCCTGGGCGCCCCGGCCGACATCAAGGACGGCAGCGAGACTTCGCCACTGGTCGAGCTGACCTACAATTGGGATCCGGAAGATTACGGCACGGCGCGTAACTTCGGCCATCTCGCCTTCGAGGTCGACGACATCTATGCGACCTGCGCCAAGCTGGCCGCCGCCGGCATCACCATCAACCGCCCGCCGCGTGACGGCCACATGGCCTTCGTCCGCTCGCCCGACCTGATCTCGGTCGAACTTCTGCAGAAGGGCGCCGCCCTGGCGCCGGCCGAACCCTGGGTCTCCATGCCCAATACCGGCGTCTGGTGAGACGGAACGCCTTGCTCGTATGATCTTTCTATGCAATCGTCATACCCGCTCGCACCAGGGAGGGACGACGGATGCTGCGCAGGATATTTTTGGGCCTCGCCCTGGCCGCCGCTGTGAGCGGTCCGGCCCTGGCCCATTTCCAGGAGCTCCTGCCTGACGCCGACGTGCTGCCCGAGGGCGGCAAGGTCACGCTCTCCCTGGTCTTCACCCATCCGATGGACCGCGGGCCGACCATGGAGATGGTACGGCCGGCCCGTCTCGGCATGGTTTACGGCGGCAAGACCGTCGACCTCGCGCCGAGCCTCGCGGAACACCCGGTCGACGGCAAATCGGCCTGGACCGCCACGGCCGAGCTGAAGGAGCCCGGCGCCGCGGTCTTTTTTGTCGAGCCGAAGCCCTATTGGGAGCCGGCGGAGAGCAAATATATCGTCCATTACGCCAAGGTGGTGACCGACTCCTACGCCTCGGGCGAGGGTTGGGACACGCTGGTCGGCCTGCCGGTCGAAATCCAGGCCCTGACCCGGCCGACCGGACTCTGGACCGGCAACCTGTTCCGGGGTGTCGTGCTGAAGGACGGCAAGCCCGTCCCCTTCGCCGAGGTCGAGGTCGAATGGGTGAACGACGGTTCCGTGACCCCTCCGAACGAAGCCTTCATCACCCAAGTGATCAAGGCCGATGCCAGCGGCACCTTCGCCTATGCCATGCCGCGCGCCGGCTGGTGGGGCTTCGCCGCCCTGCTCGATGGCGACAAGCCGATGAAATCGCCCGACGGCAAGGACGTATCGGTCGAGACCGGCGGCCTGATCTGGGTGAAGGCGACCGATATGGGAAGCAAGTAACATGGCGCATATCCCCGACGGCGTGCTTTCCGTGCCCGTGCTGGCCGGTGGCTTCGTCGTCGCGGGCGGGCTGGTCGCCGTCTCGCTCCGCCGGCTGGACGAGCGCACGATCCCCCGGGCGGCGATCCTCTCGGCCGCCTTCTTCGTGACCTCCCTGGTCGCGGTGCCGGTCGGCCCGTCGAGCGTGCACCTGCTGCTCTCCGGCCTGATGGGGCTAATGATCGGCGGGCTCGCCGCACCGGCGATCCTGATCGGCCTCCTCCTCCAGGCGGTGCTGTTCGGCTTCGGCGGGCTCACCACCCTGGGCGTCAATACGGCGAACATCGCCCTGCCGGGCATTCTCTTCGGCGCCCTCTTCGCGCCGGCCGTGATGCGGGCGGAGGCCGGGCGGGCCGGCCTGCTGGCGGGCGCCTGCGCCGCCCTTTCAGTCGCCGGCACCGGACTTCTCGTCGCCCTGGCGCTGGCCCTGTCGTCGTCGGACTATGTGCCCTCGGCGCGCATCCTGCTGGTCACCTATCTGCCCCTGATGGCGGGGGAAGGACTGATCACGGGCTTCGCCGTCTCCTTCCTGAAGCGGGTGAAGCCGGATGCCCTGGCGGGGGCGGCGCCATGATCGCCCGCCTGCTGCTGGCGCTCGCATGCCTGCTCGCCTTCACGGCACCGGCCGCGGCGCACCGCCTGAAACTCTTCGCCACGGTCGAGGACGGCGCCATCACCGGTTACGCCTTCTTCATCGGCGGCGGCCGGCCCGAGGGCGCCGAACTGATCGTGCACGACGGCCAGGGCAAGGAGATTTACCGCGGTACGACGGATGCGCAGGGGGGCTTCACCTGGACCCCGCCCAAACCGGACGACTACCGCCTGACCCTCGATGCCAGAGACGGCCACATGGCCGAAGCCACCATCGGTGCCGAGCGCCTGGGCGGCACGGCAGCACCCGCCGCCCCCGCCAGCGCACCCGCCCCGGCGACGCTTGCCGCACCGGCCGACACGGCAGCGATCGAGCGCGCCGTCGACAAGGCGGTGGAACGCCAGATCCGCCCGCTCCTGGAAGCCTATGCCGAGGCCGAGGGGCGCATTCGCTTCAACGATGTGATGGGCGGCATCGGCATGATCGTCGGCCTTGCCGGCATCGGCCTCTGGGCCTCGGCCCGGCGGAAATCGCGCGATGGCTGAGGTCGCCGCCGCTGCCCTGACCGAAACCGGTGTGATCGGCCGGCTCGACCCGCGCACGCGGCTGCTCGGTACACTGGCGATCCTGGCCGCGGTGATCGCGCTGCACAGCCTGGCCACGGCGACGGGAGCGCTGGCCTTCTGCCTCCTGCTCGCCGTCGTGGCACGGTTGCCGTTCCGCGAGCTGCGCCACCGGGTGCTGCATGTCGAAGGCTTCATGGCCCTGCTCCTGGTCATGCTGCCCTTCACCGTGCCGGGACGGGCGTTGTTCGAGCTGGGCCCGCTCGCTGCCAGTGTCGAGGGGCTGAGCCGGGCCGTGCTGATCGCGCTCAAGGTCAATGCCGCCATGTTCGCGGTCGCCGCCCTGCTCGGCACGCTGGAGCCGGTTCGCCTCGGCCATGCGCTGCGGGCACTTGGCGTGCCGCTCCGCCTGGTCCAGCTTTTCCTGTTCGCCACCCGCTATGTCGCGATCTTCCGGGACGAGATGAAGCGCCTGCGCGAGGCGATGCGGGCGCGCGCCTTCACCGCCCGTTCCAACCGCCACACCTGGCGGAGCTTCGGCAATCTGGCCGGCATGATGTTGGTGCGGTCGCTCGAACGGGCCGAAAGGGTCGAGGAGGCGATGCGTTGCCGCGGCTTTTCCGGCCGCCTGCCGGCGATCGGCATTCATGCCACGCATCGAGGCGACGGCGCCTTCGCCCTCGCCCTCGCCCTGCCCCTCGCCGCCCTCCTGCTCCTGGACCGACTGCCGTGACCGAGCTTCTGGCCCTTGCCGACGTCACCGTCACCCGCGGCGGGCGCCGCGTGCTGGACGGCGTCTCGCTGTCGCTCCAGGCGGGCGAGCGGATCGCCCTGATCGGCGCCAACGGCGCCGGCAAGACCACCCTGATGCGCACCCTGATCGGCCTCGAAAAGCCGGACTCGGGCACGGTCACCGCCTTCGGCGCGGCGCGCCGGCAGGAGAAGGATTTCCACGCCGTGCGCGCCAAGGCCGGTTACCTGTTCCAGGACCCGGACGACCAGCTGTTCTGCCCGACCGTGATCGACGATGTCGCCTTCGGGCCGCTCAACCTCGGCCTCGGCGAGCAGGCGGCGGCCGAAGTGGCCCGTGCCGTGCTCGCCCGCCTGAAGCTCGGCCATCTGGCGGAGCGCGTCACCCACCGCCTGTCGGGCGGCGAGAAGCGCATGGTGACGCTGGCCGCCGTGCTCGCCATGGAACCCGAAGTGTTGCTGCTGGACGAGCCGACCAACGCCCTCGACGAAGCCCATTACGGGCGCCTGCTCGACGTGCTGGCCTCCCTGCCGACGGCGATGATCGTGGTCTCCCACGATCGGGGCTTCCTGCAACGCCTGGCGACCAAGGCCCTGGTGCTGGAGGGCGGGAAGTTGCAGGAAGGCTTCTTCCATCACCACCGCCATACCCACGACCATATCCACGTCCACGCCGGCCCGCAGGAGCATCACCACGCGCCGTCCCGGGACGAGGCTTGAGGCTTGAGGCTTGAGGCTTGAGGCTTGAGGCTTCAAAGATTCTCTTATAGTCTGGCTGCTAATCTTCAATTTTTCTGAAACGTCATGGACCTTCGCCAAGCCACCCTGCGCCAGCTCCGTGCCTTCCAGGCGGTGGTGAAGACCGGCTCGGTCACCAAGGCCGCCCAGGCCCTGCACGTGACGCCGCCGGCCGTGACCATGCAACTCCAGCAGTTGCAGGACCTGGCGGCCATGCCGCTCCTCGAACGCCACGGCGGCGAAACGGTGGTGACCGACGCCGGCCACGAAGTGCTGAGCGCCGTCGAACGCATCGAGGCGGCGCTGAACGACGCCGTCGCCGTGCTCTCCGGCCTCGCCGGGGGCGACAAGGGCACGGTCTCGATCGGCGTCGTCTCGACCGCCAAATATTTCGCGCCCCAGGCCCTGGCCGGCTTCCGCCGCCTGCATCCCGGCATCGCCTTGAAGCTCACGGTCGGCAACCGGGCGGAAATCTTGCGCGGCCTCGAACATTACGAGATCGACGTCGCCGTGATGGGCCGGCCGCCGGTCGAACTCGACGTCGAAGCCTCGGTGATCGGCGACCACCCCCATCTGATCGTGGCACCGCCGGACCACCGTCTGGCCGGCCAGCGCGACATCCCGCCCCGCCTGCTGGCGGAAGAAACTTTCCTGGTGCGCGAGCCGGGCAGCGGCACCCGCAACCTGATGGAACGCTTCTTCGCCCGCACCCATGTCGCGCCCCCGATCGGCATGCAGATCGACAGCAACGAGACAATCAAACAGGCGGTGATCGCCTGCCTGGGCATTTCCTTCATCTCGGGCCATACGGTGGGCGCCGAACTGGCCGACGGGCGCCTGGTGGCGCTCGACGTCAAGGGCCTGCCGGTGGTCCGGCAATGGCACGTGGTGCATCTCGGCCAGCGGCGGCCGGTGCCGGCCTGCCGGGCCCTGATCGATTTCCTGGTCGAACACGCCGGCAGCTTCCTGCCCGACGTGCTGCCCCAGCCGCGGCGACGTTAGGGCAAGCGCGCCAGGCCGGCGCGCAGCGCGTCCGGCACACCGGCGCCGAGGGCCGCCTCGATCCCGTCATGCGCGGCCTGCCAGACCGGCAGGGCGGCGATCAGCACGCCATGCCCCTCGGCGGTCAGCGCGAGGCGGCGGCTGCGCCGGTCGGCCGGATCGGCCGTCACCTCGACCAGGCCGCGGCGCACCAGGGGCTTCAGCGCCGCGGTCAGCGTCGTGCGGTCCATGGCCAGCAGTTCGGCGACCGAGCCCATGGCGGGCGGCGCCGGCCGGTTCAGCGACATGAGCAGGGAAAACTGCCCGTTGGTCAGGCCGAGGGGGCGCAGGACCTCGTCGAAATGGCGGGCCAGGCGGCGCGCCGCGCGCTGGACATGCAGGCACAGGCAGCAGTCCCGCACCCGGATCGTGTCATCGAATGGTAGCTTCTCGGGCTTTGACATGGGCCTATTATGTTGATACCAACGTAATCAGTCAACGACGGGGAGGCGTCCATGAGCGATCTGCACGGCAAATTCGTCTGGTACGAGTTGATGACCACCGATCTTCCGGCGGCGGAAGCCTTTTATGGCGACGTGGTGGGCTGGAAGATCACCGATTCCGGCCAGGCGGGCATGACCTATCACATCCTCCATGCGGGCGAAGCGCCGGTCGGCGGCGCCATGACCCTGCCGCCGGGCGCCGGCGACGGGCCGGGCTGGATCGGCTACATCTGGGCGGACGACGTCGATGCCGCCGCCGCTTCGGTCACCGCCGCTGGCGGCTCGGTCCACAAGGGACCGGACGACATCCCGAACGTCGGGCGTTTCGCCGTGGTGGCCGATCCCCAGGGCGCCGTGCTCTGCCTGTTCAAGGCGACTGCGCCAGGGCCGGGCACCCCGCCGCCGCCCATGGGAACGCCCGGCGTTACCGGCTGGCACGAGCTGAGCGCGGGCGACGGGCCTTCCGCCTTCGATTTCTATGCCGGCCAATTCGGCTGGGCCAAAGGGGAAGCGATGGATATGGGGCCGATGGGCGTCTACCAGCTCTTCACCCCCGGCACGGGCGATGCGATCGGCGCCATCATGACCAAGATGCCGCAAGTGCCGCATCCCTTCTGGCTGTTCTATTTCTGCGTCAAGAGCATCCAGGTCGCGATGGACAAGGTGACGGCGGGCGGCGGCACCGTGCTGCACGGCCCGACCGAAGTGCCCGGCGGCGCCTGGATCATCCAATGCCTGGACCCGCAGGGCGGCGTCTTCGCCCTGGTCGGCGCCCGGGGTTAGGCGCGGGCGAGGAAGCCCTTCATCAGGAGGTCGACGACGAATTCGCCGTAACTGCGGGCCAGATCGTCGTCGATCGCGGCGACCCCGAAGCTCCAGCGCAGCGTGCTCTGCTCGGCGAAGAGCTGGTCGCAGGCGCCGATGGCGCAGAGATGGAACATCATGGGATCGACCGGGCGGAAGGCGCCGCTGGCGATCCCTTCCTGCAGGATCGCCTTCTGGGTCTCGATCACCGGCTTCGAAAAGAATTCGACGATTTCGCGCGCCGCCTTCGAATCGGCATCGCGCAGCAAGGCCCGCATCAGGCGGTAGAGATAGGGGCAGCGCTGGAAAGTGCGGATGATGCCGGTCAGGTGGCGGCGCATCTTCTCGGCCGGGGCGAGCCCGGTCGCCAGCAGGCGCTGCATCTCGGCGACCGCCACCTCAGCGTCACGCCGGACCAGGGCGATGTGCAGCCCCGTCTTGGTCCGGAAATAATAGTTCACCAAGGCGGCATTGAGCCCGGCGCGGGCGGCCACGTCGGCCACCGGCACGTCGATCGTGTTCCGCTCGGTCATCAGCGCGGCGGCCGCGGCCAGCAACTGGTCCGCGGTCTCGGAACGCGGGGCCGGGTGGGGTCGTCTGGTCTGGGAGTCACGCGCCAAGAGGATTTCCCGCGGGGGTTGGTCGCCTACACAGATACGATCATCCCCCGCGGGCCGCAAGCCGAGGTGGAGGCTCAGCGCGGAGCCATGCGGATGGCGCCGTCGAGGCGCACGTCCTCGCCGTTGAAGTAACCGCAGGTGATCATGGTCAGCGCGAGCTGGGCATATTCCGCCGGATTGCCGAGCCGTTTCGGGAAGGGCACGGAAGCCGCCAGCGCCGCCTTCACGTTCTCAGGGGCACCCTGGAGCAGCGGCGTATTGAAGATGCCGGGCAGGATCGTATTGACGCGGATACCCTCGCCCATCAGGTCGCGGGCGATCGGCAGGGTCATGCCGACCACGCCGCCCTTGGAGGCCGAATAGGCGGCCTGGCCCATCTGGCCGTCCTCGGCCGCGACCGAAGCGGTGTTGACGATGGCGCCGCGGTCGCCGTCTTCGAGTGGGGGCAGGGTCAGCATCCCCGCCGCCGACTTGGCGATGCAGCGGAAAGTGCCGACCAGGTTGATCTGGATGATCATGTTGAAGCTGTCGAGCGGGAAATGCTTCACCTCGCCGGTCGCCTTGTCGCGGCTCGCGGTCTTGATCGCATTGCCGGTGCCGGCGCAATTGACCAGCATGCGTTCCTGGCCATG
>JAYSCC010000128.1:0-7633 GCA_041915065.1 Zavarzinia sp. | reverse complement strand
TGGTCTCGGTCTCCTCCGGCTCGGCCAGGCCGAGGGTGCCGGCCGAGACCGGCTCGACCCCGAAGGGAGCGAGCAGTTCGGCGATCTCCCGGACCTTGCCCTGATTGTGGCTGGCGACTACCAGTTTGCCGGAAAGCCGCATCAGAACAGCCCGAGCGCCTGGCGCTGATAGGCGACCAGGCGGGTGATGCCGCCCTGGGCCAGGGTGAACAGATGGGCGAATTGCTCGGCCGTGAAGGGGGCCGATTCCGCCGTACCCTGGATTTCCACGATCTCGCCGGTGCCGGTCAGGACGAAATTGGCGTCCGCCTCGGCATTGCTGTCTTCCGAATAGTCGAGGTCGAGCAGGGCGCGGCCTTCCACCAGGCCGCAGGAGACGGCGGCGACTTCGGTCCGGATCGGATTGGCGGAAAGCTCGCCCTTGTTCATCAGGAATTCGATCGCCTGATGCAGCGCGACATAGGCCCCGGTGACCGAGGCGGTACGTGTGCCGCCGTCGGCCTGGATCACGTCGCAGTCGATCTTGATCACTTTCTCGCCCAGTACCACGGGATCGATCGCGGCGCGCAGCGCCCGGCCGATCAGGCGCTGGATTTCCTGGGTCCGGCCGGATTGCTTGCCCTTGGCCGCCTCGCGGTCGTTCCGGGAATGGGTCGAACGGGGCAGCATGCCGTATTCGGCGGTGACCCAGCCCTTGCCCTGGCCGCGCAGCCATGGCGGCACCCGCTCCTCGACCGAGGCAGTGCACAGCACATGGGTATCGCCGAAGCGCACGAAGCAGGAGCCTTCGGCATGTTTGGAAAAGCCGGGTTCCAGGCTGATGGGGCGGAGCTGGTCGGCGTGGCGGCCATGGGCGCGCATGGAGGTTCCTCGTCTGATTGCGGCGCCCTTTTACCCCGGCCAGCGGCGTCGCGCATCCCTCACTTGATCAGGCCCTTCTCGCGGTAGAAGGCTTCGGCCCCCGGGTGGAGCGGTACGGTCAGGCCGTCGAGTGCTGTTTCGAGGCGGATCGCCTTGCCCTGGATATGGCCGGAATCGAGCGCCTTCCGCCCGCTCTCGCTCCACAGCGCCGCGGTGATCGCCTGGATCAGTTCGGCCGGCTGGCTGGCGCTGGTGAGCCAGAGGGCGCGCACCGCGACGCTGTCGACCGGGCCGAGGCCAGTATAGACATTCACCGGAATGCTCGCCCGGGTGAAGAAGGGATTGTCGGCCAGGAGCTCATTGACGCCGTGGCCATCGATCGGGACCAGGGCGACGTCGCCCTTGGCGCGGGCGGCGAGCGCTTCGATCGCGGCGCTGGGATAGCCACCGACGAAGAAGAAACCGTCGAGCTGGCCCATGGCGACCAATTGGGCCGCCAGGTCCGGCTTGTAATATTCGGCGACGAAATCGCGTTCGGTCATCCGATAGGCGGCCAGGATCAGGCGGACGTCGACCAAGGTGCCCGAGCCCGGCTCGTCGATCGAAATATGGTGGCCCTTCAAGTCGTCGAGCTTGGTGATCCCCGAATCCTTGCGCACGACGAGATGTACCGTCTCGGGATAGAGGGCGGCGATGGCGCGCAGGGCCTCGCGCTTGCCCTTGGCTTCGAAGGCGCCGGTGCCGGTCACCGCCCAATGGGCGACGTCGGCCTGGACCAGGGCGGAATCGACCGAGCCCGCTTCCAGCGCCTCGACATTGGCGGCCGAACCGTTGGAGGCGACGGCGGAGGCGACCAAGCCCGGCACGCCTTCCGCCCCCTGGCCGGAAACCGCGGCGGCGAGCATCTGGCCGACCGGGAAATAGGTCCCGGAAGCCCCCGCCGTGGCGATCTGGAAATAGCGGCTGGCCTGTTCCGCGAGGACGCCCCCCGCGCTCAGCAGCAATGCCGCGAGGCCCGCCGCCCAGAGGGCCCGCCCGAGTGTCCATTCGAGTGCCCGAATGCGCCGCATCGTCCCGCCTCCCCCAACGTTCCAATGGCCGGGGCCATGGTCGCAGGCGGGGGCCTGGGGATCAAGCAGGCCCTGGGCGGATTGCTGGCGAGCCTCGCGGGCGCATGGCAATCTGCCGATGCCCGACTTCAGGGCGTCGTCCAGACCGATGCGGTTCAACGGGAGCCATCCGATCGTGCCGAAAACCCGCCCCTCGCCTTCCCCCCTCCGCCCGCAGGCGTCACGCCGGGCCGTGCTGCTCGCCTTCTCGGTCGCCGTGCTGGGCCTCCAGGCGCTGCCGGCCCGGACGGCAAGGGCCGAGACGGCCGCGGCGGAGACGGCGGCGGCGCTGGTCGCGGCCCGGGCGAAGGCCTTCTACAGCTGGTATCTGGGCGTGGTGACTGCCGAGCGCGACCCGCTCAGCGACGAGCGCAAGGCCCTGAAGGGCTTCGTCGCCAAGGCGCTGATCGCCAAGCTAGACCGGCTCAGCCGCAGCGAGGAAGGGCTCTCGGAAGACTATTTCCTGAAGGCCCAGGACATCATGGAAGACTGGGCCGCCAATATCGAAGTCTCCGACGTCCGGGCGGATGGCAAGAGCGGATCCACCGCGGTCCAATTGGGCGCCAGCGCCGAGTCCCGCCAGCGCCTCACCGTCGACTGGACGCTCGAAGCCGGCCTCTGGAAGGTCTCCAAAGTCGGGCAGTAGCCCGGGCCGGGCAGCGCTGAGTAGCGGACGTGAGTAGCGGACGGGGGCGGAGCACGTCCGTGCCGGCCACCCCCGCCCGCCGGATCGGGGTCAGCTCCGATGGTGGCGCAAGGCCGCCAATTCGGTCTTCAGGTCGTGGATCTCGGCCGCCTGGTCCTCGATCGTCTGGCGCAGCGCCGCGATCAGGCTGCCGTCTTCGGCATCCGCGGCACCGGCCGCGCGGGCGAGGTCGGGGCGCATGATCGGGCTCACGGCGGCGGCGATCTCGCGGCGGGCGCGTTCCCGGGCGAGCACGGTCCAATAGTCCATGGCTCTTCTCCTTGGCCGTTGAAACCGGATGCCGGAAGCTCGCACCGGCACCCGCGTCAAAGGTCGGCCTCCTGGTTGGAAATTCAAGGTCCGATTGATCTTGTCAGCAGCAGCATTAATACAATAATTTTATGTATTTAATATAGCGCTTTTCTCTTGACGCGCCGAATCGGTGGGATTCTTTTTGCCAAGGGCATAGGGGCTTGACCGATTCGGTCGCCTTGTGAAGGGGTGAAACCAATGAGCTTGGCAGAGCAGCTGGAGCGTCTGCTTGCGGACGCGAGATTTGCGATTCCGACAGAGATCCCTTCGACGCAGACACAAGAAGGGCGCGTAGTTCCTGCTCGGACATTTTATAGCGTCGGAGAAGCCATAAAGCATAGAAAGAAAGTTCAAAATGCCAAACTGGAGGCAAGTTCTTTCTGAAATTCAAGCCCAGGATGCAAAATTAAAGAATGAAGCTCTGAGCGCGATAGATGTTGTCAGAAGAAAATATCTGAAAGAGCTTCATAAGCAAACCGGAAGAAATGTGATTGCTTATTATTCCGGTTGGCTCTCGAATCCATCAGCACCGGGGCTTGACGTTAACGATGAAGACAAGGCTGCCTTCATGATGGCCATTCATGGCCTAAAGAAGGAGAGCGGTCTAGATTTGATCCTCCATACGCCAGGCGGTGGAATCGCCGCTGCCGAGTCGCTAGTGGACTATCTTAGACGAGTTTTTGGGACGAATATTCGCGCAATTGTTCCGCATTTAGCGATGTCGGCCGGAACTATGATTGCGTGTACGTGCAAATCAATTGTGATGGGAAAACAATCGAATTTGGGGCCAATCGACCCACAGCTTGAAGGTTTGCCTGCTGCGGCCGTAAAAAAGGAAATTGAAAGAGCCTTAAAAGAAATAAAAGATGATCCAACGAAAGAAATATTTTGGAAGTACGTTCTAAACAAATACAGGCCAACATTTGTTAGTCAATGCGAATTGGCCATTTCTATGGCGAGCAAATTTGTAAACGATAGATTGATGGATAATATGTTTCTTGGTGACCCTAATGCAAAAGAAAAAGTTGAAAAAATTGTATCTGGATTATCTGATATTGATCAAAATATGTCGCATGCTCGGCATATTCATATTGATACATGCGAGTCCCTGGGATTGAAGATAGAAAGACTTGAGGACAAGCAAGATTTCCAGGAAGCCGTTCTTACAGTTCATCACTGTTACATGCATAGTATAAGTGTTTCCGGGGCATCAAAAATAGTTGAAAACCACGAAGGAGCGGCATTTATCAAAGCGCCTTAATTTCAGACTTTTTAAATTAATTTAAATTTTAAAAAGCGAGCGCTATGATATTTCTTTTTTCCTGGGATATTTTCTAAGCCGTTTCAGTTCTGATTCCTCCGCCGCGCCGCACACGTTGACGCCCCCGGAAGTGCTTCCTACATTGCTCGCGCAAGCCAGGAAGCCCGAGGATGATCCAGGAGCTGAACGAGCGTTCACGCCAGATCTTCCGCCAGATCGTCGAGTCCTATCTCGAGACCGGCGAACCGGTCGGCTCGCGCACTTTGTCGCAGCGCCTGGGCTTCCCGCTCTCGCCCGCTTCGATCCGCAACGTGATGCAGGATCTCGAGCAGGCGGGGCTGCTCTATTCGCCCCATGCCTCGGCCGGACGGATCCCGACCCAGGCGGGCTTGCGCATCTTCGTCGACAGCTTCCTCGAACTCGGCAACCTGACCGAGGACGAGCGCCATTCGATCGAGGCCCATGGCAGCAGTTCCGGCCAATCGGTCGAGGACCTGCTGACCGAGGCGACGCGGCAATTGTCCGGCCTGTCGCAATGCGCCGGCCTGGTCATCGCGCCCAAGGCGGACAAGCCGCTCGACCATGTCGAACTGGTCAACCTGGGGCCGGGGCGGGCACTGGTGGTGCTGGTCGCGCAAGACGGCTCGGTCGAGAACCGGATCATCGACACGCCCATGGGCCTGACCCCCTCCGCCCTCCAGGTCGCCTCCAACTATATGTCGGCCAGGCTTGGCGGCCGCACCATGGCCGAGGGGCGGACCCGGATTCTCCGCGAGATCGAGCAGAACCGGGCCGAGCTGGATGCCCTCGCCGCCCGCGTGGTCGAGGCCGGGCTCGCCACCTGGTCGGGCGACGATACCGGCAACATGCTGATCGTCTCCGGCCGCGCCCGCCTGCTCGACGACCTCACCGCGCTTGCGGATCTCGAGCGGGTGCGGCAATTGTTCGACGACCTTGAATCCCGGCGCGACGTGCTCCAACTGTTGGAGCTGGCGCAGGATGCCGATGGGGTGCGCATCTTCATCGGCTCGGAGAACAAGCTGTTCAGCCTGTCCGGCTCGTCCTTGATCGTGGCGCCCTTCAAGCGCCAGGACGAGCGGATCGTGGGCATGATCGGCGTGATCGCCCCGACGAGAGTGAATTACGGGCGCGTCGTCCCCATGGTGGATTACACCGCCAGGATGATCGGCCGCCTGATCCGTTGACTTATCTGTGGAACCGTCATGACGACCGAGACCGAAAACACCGAACCGACCCCGGCCGCAACCGTTGCCGAAGCCCCGGCGGCGCCCGCCGGCCCCACGGTCGACTCCCTCCAGGCCGAAGTGGCCGACCTCAAGGACAAGCTGCTGCGCTCCTTCGCGGAGACGGAGAACCTGCGCCGCCGGGCCGAGCGGGAGCGCGAAGACACGGCGAAATATGCCGTCACCAAATTCGCCCGCGACCTCACCACCGTCGCCGACAACCTGCGCCGGGCGATCGACGCCGTGGCGGCCGAGACCCGCGCCGCGGACGAGGCGGTGGCCAATCTCCTGGCCGGCGTCGAGATGACCGAGCGCGAGCTGCTCGCCGCCTTCGAGCGCGTGGGCATCACCAAGATCGCCCCGGCGGTGGGCGAGAAGGCCGATCCCAACAAGCACGAAGTGCTGTTCGAGATCCCCGGCACCGGCCAGCCCGGCGGTTCGATCGTCCAGGTCGTCCAGGCCGGCTATCAGATCGCCGACCGCCTGCTGCGCGCCGCCCAGGTCGGCGTCGCCAAGGCCGAAGCGCCCGCCCCGGCGGTCGATCAGACCGGCTGAGGGCGGCCGGAAGAGCGCTGCACAAATTTTTTGCATACAAGCGCCCGGAAGGCCTTTTCCGGGCGTTGCGGGCCGCAAAAGCCGGCCCTATATAAGCCACAGCGCGAGTGGGGCGATTGCCCGCCTCCCTCGTTCCAGTCAGAACCCAGGGGATGCCGCCGGTGCCGTCGAGGGCCGCCGACATCTGCCGAAAAGGAGAGAGTTATGGCAAAGGTTATCGGCATCGACCTCGGTACCACCAATTCCTGCGTGGCGATCATGGAGGGGACGAAGCCCAAGGTGATCGAGAACGCCGAAGGCGCGCGCACCACGCCGTCGATGGTCGGTTTCACCGGCGACGAGCGTCTCGTCGGCCAGGCCGCCAAGCGCCAGGCCGTCACCAATCCCGAAGGCACCCTGTTCGCGATCAAGCGCCTGATCGGCCGCTCCTTCGCGGACCCGATGACCCAGAAGGACAAGGGCATGGTGCCCTACAACATCATCAAGGCAGACAATGGCGACGCCTGGGTGGAAGTGCGCGGCACCAAATACAGCCCGAGCCAAGTTTCCGCCTTCATCCTGCAGAAGATGAAGGAAACCGCCGAATCCTTCCTGGGCGAGACCGTCACCCAGGCGGTGATCACGGTTCCCGCCTATTTCAACGACGCCCAGCGCCAGGCGACCAAGGACGCCGGCAAGATCGCCGGCCTCGAAGTGCTGCGCATCATCAACGAGCCGACCGCGGCGGCGCTGGCCTATGGCCTCGACAAGCAGGACGGCAAGGTGATCGCGGTCTATGACCTCGGCGGCGGCACTTTCGACGTTTCCGTGCTCGAGATCGGCGACGGCGTCTTCGAAGTGAAGTCGACCAACGGCGATACTTTCCTCGGCGGTGAAGACTTCGACATGCGCCTCGTCGACTATCTGGCCGACGAATTCAAGCGCGAGAACGGCGGCATCGACCTCCGCAAGGACAAGCTCGCCCTGCAGCGGCTGAAGGAAGCCGCCGAAAAGGCCAAGATCGAGCTGTCGTCCTCGATGCAGACCGAAATCAACCTGCCCTTCATCACGGCCGACGCCACGGGTCCGAAGCACCTGACCCTGCGGCTCACCCGTGCCAAGTTCGAGAGCCTGGTCGACGACCTCGTCCAGCGTACCATCGAGCCCTGCCAGAAGGCCCTGAAGGACGCCGGTCTCTCGGCCGGTCAGATCGACGAAGTGGTCCTGGTCGGCGGCATGACCCGCATGCCCAAGATCCAGGAGATCGTGAAGAGCTTCTTCGGCAAGGAACCCCACAAGGGCGTGAACCCGGACGAAGTGGTGGCCATGGGCGCCGCAATCCAGGCCGGCGTGCTGCAGGGCGACGTGCGTGACGTCCTGCTGCTCGACGTCACCCCGCTGTCGCTCGGCATCGAGACCCTCGGCGGCGTCTTCACCCGTCTGATCGAGCGCAACACCACGATCCCGACCAAGAAGAGCCAGACCTTCTCGACCGCCGACGACAACCAGAACGCGGTCACCATCCGGGTCTTCCAGGGCGAGCGCGAGATGGCGGCGGACAACAAGCTGCTCGGCCAGTTCGACCTGATGGGCATTCCGCCGGCCCCGCGCGGCGTGCCGCAGATCG
>JAYSCC010000127.1:0-7640 GCA_041915065.1 Zavarzinia sp. | reverse complement strand
GCGCTCCGTCGCTCGTGAGGGCACTGCGCGCCGCGCGCGGGTCCCTCCTGTGCACTACCGGGATAACCCGACAAAGGGGGCACTATTGGACGCCGATACGGGGTCCCATTACCGAGCCGATTGACAGACGGGCGGCGGCAAGACCCTGGCCTCCCTCGCCTTTGCCCTCGACCACGCGGCGGCGCACGGACTCGGCCGTGTGATCTATGCGATCCCCTATACCTCGATCATCGAGCAGACGGCCGATGTCTTCCGCAAAGCCCTGGGCGCCGCGGGCGACGATGTCGTGCTCGAACATCACTCGGCGGCCGAGGTGCCGGCGGCCGGCGCCGAGGGGATCGGTCCGGCCCGCCTGCGCCTGGCGACGGAGAATTGGGACGCGCCCGTCGTCGTCACCACCACGGTACAGCTCTTCGACTCCCTCCATGCCGACCGCCCCAGCCGCTGCCGCAAGCTGCATAATCTCGCCCGCAGCGTGATCGTGCTGGACGAGGCCCAGGCCCTGCCGGTCGACCGCCTCGCGGCCTGCCTGGCGGCACTGAGGGCCCTGGTGCAGGATTACGGCGCCACCGTCCTCCTGTGCAGTGCGACCCTGCCCGGCCTCGACCGGACGGAGGGCTTGAAGGTTCGCCTGCCCCGGGCGACGCCCCTGATCGACGGCGCCATGGCCGGCGATATGACGGCCGCTTTCCGCCGGGTGACCACGCGCGACATGGGATCGCTCGACGACGCGGCGCTGACCGGCGCCATGATGGCGGAACGCCAAGTCCTCACCATCGTCGACAGCCGGGCCCACGCCCAGGACCTGTTCGCGGGCCTCGCCGACGACGGCGCCCGTTTCCACCTGAGTGCCGCCATGTGTCCCGCCCACCGGCGGACCGTGCTGGCCGCAGTGAAGGCCCGCCTCTCCGACGGGGCAGCCTGCCGTCTTGTAACGACAAAGGTTATCGAAGCGGGAGTCGACATCAGCTTCCCAAAGGTCTGGCGGGCGATCGCCGGCATCGACTCGATCGCCCAGGCGGCTGGCCGCTGCAACCGCCACGGTGAGGGCGGGGAACTCGGCGATGTCGCTGTTTTCCGCCCGACCCGGCCCGACGCCATCCCGAAGCCCCTGGCCGACCTGCGCCGCCGGGCCGGGCTCGGCGCCGAGGTTCTGCGTCACCATGCCGATCCCCTGAGCGTCGCCGCCATCGCCGATTATTTCGAGCGCCTGTTCACCCTGAACGAGGACCAGGATCGGGGCCGCTGCTGGGCCGGTATGGCCAGGGCGCCAGGCCTCGACTGCCTGCCCTTCCGCACGATCGCCGCCAATTTCAGTCTGATCGAAGACGGCGGCGAGCCGGTGATCGTCCCCTTCGACGACGCGGCCAAGGCGCTGATCGCCCGCCTGGCCACCGCACTCGCCGCGCCGGCCGAGCCGAAGCGCCTACCTTTGGACCTCTTGCGCAGGCTCCAGGCCTATACCGTCTCGGTCTATGGCCGCCAGCGCCTGATCGACGCCGGAGGTGCCGCCCCCCTCGATCCCCGCAACGATCCGGAAGGCCGCTTCGTCGTCCTGGTGGAGGGGCCGGCCTACGACAAGGACCTGGGCTTCCGGCCCGATCTGGCGGGGATCCGGTCGGCGGAGGGGAATGTGCTCTAGACGGTCTTGTGCTCGCCATCCCTTGAAGTCGGAAGCACGAGAGTGTATCTAGCTGGTGTCTCCTTTATTCGAGTTGTAAGAATATTGGAGGGAGTTGGAACATTCGCGTTGTAAAAATGCAACAAGCGAACAGCCTCGCCCTTTATCGGGCGAGGCTGCCGCGCAAGGACACGAGAAATGGCCAAGCGACGCAAGCGAACTCGTGCAAGGCATCCTAAAGCGCCAGCCGAACCGCAGGCGGCGTCTGGCCTGTCCTACGGATTGAGGGATAGGTTGCGATCATGGATTCCCGTGGGGGCCGGGATGGTAACGATTGTGCGCGCCATTCTCGAATGGACGAAACCGCACTAATAGGCAGCCGGCCTTGTTGTGCGCCGCAAATTGACGATACCATTTCGTCGCGAATCAAATCTGGAGAACACGCATGGCGGCAGGCGTCCGTGTAAAGGTGTTCGGCGACTTCGCGCTTTTCGGCCGGCCCGAAATGAAGGCGGAGCGCGTCTCCTATGAGGTGATGACGCCGTCGGCGGCGCGGGGGATCCTGCAGGCCATTCACTGGAAGCCGGCGATCGATTGGGTGATCGAGCGTATCCATGTCCTGAACCCTATCCGTTTCGACACGCTGCGCCGGAACGAGGTGGGCAAGAAACTGCCCTATGCGACGGCACGGCAGGGCGCCCGCGGCGAGGACGTGGACTTGGCCCTCTTTGCAGACGAGGAGCGGCAACAGCGCGCTTCCCTGCTGCTGCGCGACGTCGCCTATGTGATCGATGCCCATTTCGTCATGACGCCCAAGGCGGGCCGCGACGACAACCCGGGCAAGCACGCCGAAATGGCCCGGCGCCGCATCGCCAAGGGCCAATGCATGCAGATGCCCTGTTTCGGCTGCCGCGAATTCCCCGCCTATTTCGAGCCGGTGGCGGAAGGTGAGACGTTCGATGTTCCCCCGATGCTGAGGGGGGAGCGCTCGCTCGGCTGGATGCTGCACGACATCGATTTCGACGCTCCGGGCGGGCCGAAGCCACATTTCTTTCCGGCCAAGCTGGTCGACGGCGTGCTGGCGGTGCCGCCGCTGCCCTTCGGGACAAGGCGATGATCCTCAGCAGTCTCGTCGATCTCTACGACCGGCTGGCCGGTGGCGACGAACCTTTGCCGGCTTTCGGCTTCGCCGAGCTTCCCGTCGCCGGCGCCCTGACCATCGATGCCCAGGGCGGGCTGGCAGACATCCTGCCGCTGCTCAATCCCGAGAAGCGCGGCAAGACCACGAAAATGGTGCCCACCCGCCTGACGGTGCCGCAGCCGCCGAAGCGGACGGTCGGCATCGCCGCCGGCTTCCTGTGCGACAATGCCGGTTACCTGCTGGGCTTCGACGGCAAGGGCAATGCGGCGCGCGCGCGAAAAACCTTCGAGGCGGCCAAGGCACTGCACGAGGATCTGCTGCGCGGTGTCGAGGATCCGGCGGCGCAGCGGCTCCGGCACTTTTTCGCGACTTGGAGCCCGGACGATGCCGCCGCCGTTCTCGCGGATAAGGCGGAGGAACTGGCGACCGGCTGGCTGGTGTTCCGCGACGAGGTCTCCGGCCGCTACCTGCATGAAATCCAGCCGCTTCGCCGGGCCTGGGAAGACCACGCGGCCGTGGACGACGGGCCGCGCGGCCAATGCCTGGTTACTGGTGCGGAGGATCAGCCGATTGCGCTCACCCATCCCGCCATCAAGGGCGTGCCGGGGGCGCAGAGTTCGGGGGCGGCCCTGGTGTCCTTCAACCAGGATGCCTTTACGTCCTATGGCAAGAGCCAGAATCTGAATGCCCCGATCAGCGCCCGCGCTGCCTTCGCCTATACGACCGCACTCAATCACCTGACCGGGCCGCACAGCCGCTACAAGGTGCCGCTGGGCGATATGATGGTACTGGTCTTTGCCGACAAGGCCACCAACGCGGACATCGAATTCGCCAAAGCCCTGTCCGGCTTCGCGGCCGAGGACGAGGACGACGAACCCGCCGCCGTCTCGCCCGAACGGGCGGCCGCGAAAGGCGTCGCCGGCATGACGCGGATCGCCCGCGGCACCTGGGTCGAGGATTTGAACCTCGGTCCGGCGCAGGGCGTGCGCATCTACCTGTTGGCGCTGGCGCCGAATGCGGCGCGGCTGCAGATCCGCTTCTTCCTGCACGACACGCTGGGCGACTACGTCGGGCGCTTGCAGCGGCATTGCGGAGACATCTTGTTCACTGATCCGGCCACGGCGGACCATGTCCCCAGCTTCTGGCATCTGGTGCGGGAGTTGCTCCCGCGCGACACTGACGGCAAGCCGCGCCAGGACGACAGCACCAAGGCCAAGCTGAACAAGCTGGTGGGCGACCTCGGCCGGGCCGTGCTCGCCGGCCACGGCTATCCGCAATCACTGCTGCCCCTGGTGCTCGACCGCTTGCGCAGCGACGGCGCCACGACACCGAACCGCATCGGCCTGATCAAAGCCGTCCTGAACAGCGAATATCGCCGCCGCGAGGGCGAAACGCGGGAGATCCCGATGAGCGTCGACGAATCGATTGACGATATTGGTTACGTCTTGGGCCGGCTCTTCGCCGTGCTCGAGAGCATGCAGGAGGTTTCGCGCGGGGTGCAGGGCAAGGACCAGCCGACCATCCGCGACCGTTTCGCGGGCGCCGCCTCGACCACGCCGGGCACCGTCTTTCCCTATCTACTCGGCCTTGAGAAGGCGCATGAGCGCAAGGCCAAGCGGGAACGTCCGGGCCTCGCCCACAGCCTGGCCCAGAAGATCGCCGAGCTGGTGGTCAAGGTCGATGGCGGTACTGGCTTCCCCCGTCAGATGGACCCGCACCAGCAGGGCCTGTTCTACATCGGCTATTACCACGAACGGCAGAGCCGTTTCGCCAAGGGCGAGGCGGGGGCCGAAGACCGGCTGTCGGCCAGCGAGGATGAGACCCATGACGAGCCTTGAGAACCGTATCGATTTCGTCCTGCTGTTCGACGTGACCAACGGCAATCCGAATGGCGATCCCGACATGGGCAACATGCCCCGTGTCGATCCCGAGACACGGCGCGGTCTCGTCACCGATGTCTGCCTGAAGCGCAAGCTGCGCAATTTCATCGAGCTGGTGAAGGGCGGCGCGCCCGGTTACGAAATCTACGTCCGCGAACGGGCCGTGCTGAACGACCAGCACAAGCGCGCCTATGACGCGCTGAATGTCGAGCACGAGAAGAACAAGAGACCGAAGAAAGAAGACGAGGCCGCCGCCGTCACCGACTGGATGTGCCGGACCTTCTTCGACATCCGCACTTTCGGCGCCGTCATGTCCACCGAATTCAACGCGGGCCAGGTGCGCGGCCCGGTGCAGATCGCCTTCGGCCAGTCGGTCGATCCGGTCAACCCACTGAATATCGCGATCACCCGCATGGCGGTGACGACGACCCGCGAATCCGAGGCGCAGCGCGGCGACAACCGGACCATGGGCGACAAATGGATCGTGCCCTATGGCCTCTACCGCGTGCATGGCTTCATCTCACCCCATCTGGCACAGAAGACCGGCTTCAGCGAGGAAGACCTCGCCCTGTTGTGGCAGGGCTTCGCCACCATGTTCGACCACGACCGTTCCGCCGCACGGGGCGAGATGGCGACGCGCGGCCTCTATGTCTTCCGCCACGAGAGCGCGATCGGCAACGCCCCGGCCCACAAGCTGTTCGAGACGGTCAAAGTGGCGAAGACGCTGGGCCGCGACGAGGTGCCGCGCAGTTTCGCCGACTATGCGGTGACCATCGACGAGGCGGCGATCCCGCCCGGCGTCTCGCTCGAGCGTTTCGCCGTCTGAGCGGCCGGGGAGGGGGCGATGGAAGACGATGCCGCCCTCCCCCTCTCGGCGCTTCAACATTTTGTGTTCTGTCCCCGGCAATGCGCGCTCATCCACCTGGAACAGGCCTGGGCCGACAATCGCCTGACCGCGGAAGGCAATCTGCTGCACGAGCGGGTGACCGAGGGCGAAACCAGCCAGCGCGCCGGCACCCGGGTCTGGCGCAACCTACCGCTCCGCTGCCGCCGTCTCGGCCTGACCGGTTATGCCGACGTCGTCGAATTCGAAGCCGGCTCCGACGTGCCCTTTCCGGTCGAATACAAGCGCGGTCGCAGCAAGCCTCATGATGCCGATCGGGTGCAGCTCTGTGCCCAGGCGCTCTGCCTCGAAGAGATGCTGGGCATGCCGGTCCCCGAAGGCGCCCTGTTCTATGGCGAACCGCGCCGGCGCGAGGCGGTCGCCTTCACCCCGGCGCTGCGGGCGAAGACCGAACAGGCGGCTCTCGATCTTGGCGCCATGATGGCGGCGGGCCGGACGCCGGCGCCAGAGCCCGGCCCGAAATGCCGCAATTGCTCGCTGGCCGAGATCTGCCGGCCCGGGTTTTCCGCCCTGCCGTCGGCCGCCCGCTGGCTCGAACGCCTGCGCGAGGAGGCTTGAATGCGCCGGCTGGGTAATACGCTCTATGTCACCTCACAAGGCACGCTCCTGTCGCGCCAGGGCGAGGCGATCCGCGTCGGCCGCGAGGGCGTGGCCCCGGTCCTGGTGCCGATCCACGGCGTCGACGGCATCCTCTGCTTCGGTGGCGTCACGGTGACGCCGCCCTTGCTCGGGCACTGCGCCGAAGCTGGCGTGACCGTGACCTGGCTCAGCGAGAACGGTCGTTTCCTGGCCAGGGCGGAGGGGCCGGTCAGCGGCAACGTCCTGCTGCGCAAGGCGCAATATCGGGCGAGTGAGGATGGGCGTGGGACGGCGGTCGCCCGCGCCATGGTGATTGGCAAGGTGGCCAACCAACGCCACGTGCTGCGTCGCTTTCTGCGTGATCATCAGGCGACGGCACCCGCCGACGCTGTCGCCGACATCGACGCGGCGGTCGATCGCCTCGGGCGTGTGCTGCGCAGTCTCGAGAGGGACTTGTCGCTCGACTCCCTGCGCGGGTTGGAAGGGGAGGGCGCGGCGGCCTATTTCGCGACCTTCGGGCGGATGATCCGCGTCGACGGTTTCGGCTTTGCCGGAAGGGTGCGCCGGCCGCCGACTGATCCGGTCAATGCCCTGCTTTCCTTCGTCTATACGCTGCTGACCCATGATGCACGTTCCGCCCTCGAAGGGGTGGGGCTCGATCCCGCCGTCGGCTTCCTGCATCGCGACCGGCCCGGCCGGCCGGGCCTGGCGCTCGACCTCGTCGAGGAGGTCCGTGCCTGGTTCGCCGACCGGCGCGTGCTCTCCCTGCTCAACCGCCGGCAGTTGGGTCCTGGCGATTTCCGGGCCGAGCCCGGAGGCGCCGTGCTGCTCGACGAAGCCGGGCGCAAGACGGTGCTCGTCGCCTATCAGGAGCGCAAGCGCGAGGAGATGGTCCACCCCTTCACGGGCGAGCGGCTGATGCTCGGCCTGCTCTGGCACGAACAGGCCCGCCTGCTCGCCGCCTGCCTGCGCGGCGACCTCGACGCCTATCCGCCCTTCGCCGTGAGGTGAGGGGGCGGAAATGCTCGTTCTCGTTACCTATGACGTCGCGACCGAGGATGCCGCCGGGCGCCGCCGCTTGCGCCAGGTCGCCAAGGCCTGCCAGGACCACGGTGTACGGGTTCAGTTTTCGGTCTTCGAATGCGAGGTCGATCCCGCCCAATGGGTGGCATTGCGCGGTCGCCTGCTCGCCATCATGGAGCCCGCCAAGGATTCCCTCCGCTTCTACCTGCTCGGCAGTGGTGCGAAACATATCGAACATCACGGCGCCAAACGCCCGATAGACCCGGACGGCCCCTTGATCCTGTGACGGAAGCCCGCGCGAACCGGCAGCGGGCGCAGAATCCCCGGAACCTTCGCGCTCGGCGCGGGAAGCCGGCTTCGGCCCTCTACACTGCGATTGGGCAGCTCCACACATCCCGGATTCGCCAAGGATCGCGCGATTGGCCCGATTTGTATCTTCGCCCCAAGAGGTTATGTTGCCGGGGTCGCCCCCCGCGCGGGGGCGTGAGTTGG
>JAYSCC010000126.1:0-7668 GCA_041915065.1 Zavarzinia sp. | reverse complement strand
CCGGCACGGTGAGTTCGAGGTGGTAATAGGGCTGCCGTTCCGGCGCCACGGTGCAGGAAGTGTCGGCGAGAGCCGGCCCGGCGCCCAAGAGACCGACCAGGCCGCAGAGCGACCGCAACCAGCGGGAAATCCCCTTCATCGTGACGCCCCTCATTCCACCCTGCTGCCGCAAGCGATCGCCGTCCGCAGACCAGGCGACAAACTACACCGCCGGCGCCAGTTTTGCGCGCTTCAGATCCCCCGCGCCGCGCATTTCAAGGTTTCGCCGCTCGATAGAGCATCCCCCTCGGCCGCGACAAGCCCGGCTCCAGTCGGCGGCTGCCGCCAGCGAGCCGAGAAAATCGTGGTGTCGGCCGCACGTCGCGACTAACACTTGCGGCCTCCACCGGAGGGGCCGCAAGTGACGGACTATGTGCGCAAGATCCTGGATGCCCGCGTCTATGACGTCGCGGTGCAGACGCCGCTCGATGCCATGGTGCGGCTGGGCGCGCGGATCGGCGCCGAGGTCCGCCTGAAGCGCGAAGACCTGCAGCCGATCTTCTCGTTCAAGATCCGGGGCGCCTACAACAAGCTGGTGCGCCTGTCGCCGGAGGCGCGGGCGGCCGGCGTCATCTGCGCCTCGGCCGGCAACCATGCCCAGGGCGTCGCGCTCTCCGCCCGCCAGCTCGGCGTCTCCGCCACCATCGTGATGCCGGTGACGACGCCGCCGATCAAGATCGAGGCGGTGCGCTATTTCGGCGCCGAAGTGGTGCTGACCGGCGATACTTTCGACGTCGCCTATGAGCACGCCCGCAAGCTCGAACGCGAGCGCGGCCTGACCTTCGTCCATCCTTACGACGATCCGGACGTGATCGCCGGCCAGGGCACCGTGGCGGTCGAGATCCTGCACCAGCACCCGGAGCCGATCGAGGCGATCTTCGTGCCCGTGGGCGGCGGCGGGCTGGCCGCCGGCATCGCCTCCTATGTCAAATTCCTGCGGCCCGAGACCAAGGTGATCGGGGTCGAACCCGTCGATGCCGCCTCGATGCAGGCGGCGATCCGGGCGGGCGAGCGGGTCGTGCTCGACCGGGTCGGCCTGTTCGCCGACGGTGTCGCCGTGCGCCAGGCCGGGGTCGAGACCTTCCGCCTGTGCCGTGCCCTGCTCGACGATGTGATCACCGCCGACACGGACGCGATCTGCGCCGCGATCAAGGATGTCTTCGAAGACGTCCGGGTGATCGCCGAACCGGCGGGCGCCCTGGCGCTCGCCGGGCTGAAGGCCTATGCCGCCGAGAACCCCGTGCGCACCGGCACGCTGGTCGCGGTCAATTCCGGCGCCAACATGAATTTCGACCGCCTCCGCCATGTCGCCGAACGGGCCGAGATCGGCGAGGCGCGCGAGATCCTGCTCGCCGTCACCATCCCGGAAGTGCCCGGCTCCTACCGCCGCTTCATCCAGACCCTGGGCAATCGGGCGATCACCGAATTCAACTACCGTTTCGCCGCGGGCGAGGACGCCCATGTCTTCGTCGGCGTGAAGCTCGGCGATGCGCTGAAGGAAAAGCCGCCGCTGATCCAGGCCCTGCGCGACCTCGGCTACCGCGTGCTCGACATTTCGGCTGACGAGACGGCCAAGCTGCACATCCGCTACATGGTCGGCGGCAAGGCGCCCGCGCTCACCGACGAGGTGATCCTGCGCTTCGAATTCCCGGAGCGTCCGGGCGCCCTGATGCGTTTCCTCGACGGTGTCGGCAAGGATTGGAACATCACCCTGTTCCACTACCGGAACCACGGCGCCGATTATGGCCGCGTGCTGGTCGGGCTCCAGGTCCCGGCGGGCGGCCGCGCCCGGCTCGAAGCGGAACTGGCCGAACTCGCCTATCCTTACGAGGACGAGACGGAAAATCCCGCCTACCGCCTGTTCCTGGGGCGCTAGTTCTCCCGGCTCGGCGCGTGGCCGAAGCGGGCGCGGTAGACGCGGGCGAAGTGGCTGGCGCTAGCGAAGCCGCAGGCGAAGCCGACTTCCGCCACCGAAAGCTCGGTCTGGCGCAGCAGGGAACGCGCCCGGTCGAGGCGGACGCCCAAGTAATGGGCGGCGACCGTCGTATTCAGCCGTTCGGCGAAGAGTCGTTCGAGCTGGCGAACCGAGACCGCGACCCGGCTTGCCAAGTCGCTGCGCGACAGCGGCTCCTCGATATGGGCTTCCATCGCTTCGATCACCTTGACCAGGCGGCGGTTGGCGATGCCCAGCCGCTCGCCCACCGGCATCCGTTGCAGGCGGTCGCCGTGGCGGATCTGGTTCTGCAGGAACCAGTCGTTCACCTGCGCCGCCAGCAGGGCGCCGTGGTCGGCCGCGATCAACTCGTGCGCCATGTCGAGTGCCGCGATGCCGCCGGCACAGGTGAGCCGGCCGCGGTCGATCTCGAACAGGCTGCCGGTCAGGCGCAACTCGGGGAATTCCTCGGCGAAGGCCGGCGCATGTTCCCAATGGACGGTGCAGCGATAGCCGTCCAGCAGCCCGGCCCGCGCCAGCACCACCGGCCCGCCCGAAATGCCGCCGAGGCCGACACCGCGCCGGGCCAGTTGGCGCAACCAGGCCAGCGTCGGGCCGTGATCGAAATCGATCCGCTGCCCGCCCGCGCAGACGAAGAGCAGGCCGAAATCCCCTGCTCCCGTCGCGGCCTGCTCGACCGGCAGGGCACTGCCGGTCGAGGCGGCGACCGGCGCACCGTCGACCGAGACATGGCGCCAGCGATAAAGCTCCCGCCCCGAGAGCAGATTGGCGGCGCGCAAGGGCTCCACCATCGAGGCGTAGGACATCAGGGCGAAGCCCGGCACCAGGAGAAAGCCCACGGTGCTGGGCGGCAGGTCGGTCATGTCGTAACCAGGCGATGATCTGTCGCTTCCAGTCATGTCCCCGGCGGGCCTCCCGGTCAATGCTGAAAGCCGCCGAGACGGACCCCGCGATGCGCCATTCGATCTTTTCCCTCGCCCTCAACGCCCTGACCGGGCACCGCGCCTGGCGCCCGACCTGGACCGACGCGGCCCCCCGGCCCGATTACGACGTGATCGTGATCGGCGGCGGCGGCCACGGCCTGGCGACCGCCTATTACCTGGCCAAGGTGCACGGCATCCACCGGGTCGCGGTCTTGGAGAAGAGTTGGATCGGTTCCGGCAATGCAGGGCGCAATACGACGATCATCCGCTCCAATTACCTGCTGCCGGGCAACAACGCCTTCTACGAGCTTTCGATGAAGCTGTGGGAAGGGCTCGAACAGGAACTCAATTACAACGCGATGGTGAGCCAGCGCGGCGTCCTGAACCTGGCCCATTCCGATGCCCAGCGCGACGCCTATGCCCGGCGCGGCAATTCGATGCGCCTGCACGGGGTCGACGCCGAACTGCTCGACCGCGGCCAGATCGAGGCGATGGCGCCCTTCCTCGATTTCGACAATGCCCGCTTCCCGATCAAGGCGGGCCTTCTCCAGCGCCGGGGCGGCACCGCGCGGCACGATGCCGTGGTCTGGGGCTATGCCCATGCCGCCTCCAAGCTGGGCGTCGAGATCGTGCAGAATTGCGAAGTGACCGGCTTCCTCCGCGACGGCGAGCGGATCGTCGGGGTCGAGACGACGCGGGGGCCGATCCGGGCGGCCAAGGTCGCCATGGCGGTGGCGGGCCATTCGTCGCTGGTGGCGGGTCTCGCCGGCTTCCGCCTGCCGATCGAGAGCCACGTCCTGCAAGCCTTCGTCTCGGAAGCGGTGAAGCCGCTGATCCCGGGCGTGATCACCTTCGGCGCCGGGCATTTCTACATCAGCCAGTCCGACAAGGGCGGCCTCGTCTTCGGCGGCGACATCGACGGCTATAATTCCTATGCCCAGCGCGGCAACCTTCCGGTGGTCGAGGATGTCTGCGAAGGCGGCATGGCCCTGATGCCCATGATCGGGCGGATCCGCCTGCTGCGCTCCTGGGGCGGGGTCATGGACATGACCATGGACGGCACCCCGATCATCGATCATTCACCGGTCGACGGGCTCTATCTCAATGCCGGCTGGTGCTACGGCGGCTTCAAGGCGACGCCGGGCTCGGGCTTCTGCTTCGCCCATCTGATCGCCCGGGGCGAATCCCATCCGACCACCGCGGCGATGCGGCTGGACCGTTTCGCGCGCGGTTATGTGATCGACGAGAAGGGCCAGGGCGCCCAGCCCAACCTGCACTGACTCAGCCCAACCTGCACTGATCAGAAGGGAATCGCCGCCTTGCAATGGCGGCTCTCCAGGCCCAGCTCCTCGCCGTTGCCGTCCCGCGTCTTCCAGGCGGTCAGCACCGGGCGTTCGTCCGCGCTGTCCAGCGGCACATAGGCGGGCTCTTCCGGCAGGCCGGCGACGGCAAAACAGCTCGGCTTGTCGCCCGGCAGGCTCAGGCACAGTTCTTCGCCCGCGGTCCCGTGCCGGACCGACCAGCTGCCGACCCGGTCGCAACGTCCGGCCCGCCGCACGAAGCGCCAGTTGGGATCGAAATAATCGACCACGGAGACGGGCTCGCCCGCCGAAGTGTGCAGATAGAAGGTCTTGCCGGCGAGCGCCGCGGCCAGATCCGAAACCGGCTGGCCGACACCATCGACCGCGAGCCAATGGGGTGCTCCTGCGCCGAGGGAGGCGAAACGCTCGGCGATCGCGGTATTGAGCCCGACCAGGGCGTCGTGGGTGGTGGTGCCCAGGGCTTCCGCCCCATTGTCGCAGGCGAATTCGAAGCCATCGCCATTCCGCCAAGTCCGCTCCGCGGCGACCCGCGTCTGCCACATCGCGCCGCTGCGGTCCTGCAACGAGATGCGGGCGGCGACGTCGATTTCCGCGGTCGAGGCGGCGTGCCAGAACTCGATGAAGTGGCGGCGCTCGAACCAGAAGCGCCGCTCGAAATCGAGGCCGAGGTCGAGCGGCAGGGCGTCGACCACGATCTGCCCGTCGAAGCCCTGGGCCCGCAGCTCGGCGGTCGACAGCGGCGCCGGCCCGAGGTCGACCGAGGCGACCAACTGGCGGATCTGGCCCTCGACCGACTGGCGGAAGGCGGGCGCCGCATCCAGCGTCAGGTAATCGGCATTGCAGTGATAGGCCGAGGGGGCGACGGCACCGCTCAGCGGCTCGGCCCGGATGACCAGCAGGTAACGGCCCGCCAATTTCGCCCCTGCCGGGCTCGCCGCCGCGGCGGCCGGCTCGACCGGCGCATCGACGTCATATCCGACCGCGCATCCCCCGAGAAGCATCAGCCCGGCAGCCAGCCCCAACCATCGCAGCATCGATCCCAGTCCCCAGCGGATTGACGGCAGGCCGGCCGACCCAGCCCCGTTCCGAAAACCTACCGTCAATCCTGGCATTGCACCAGTTTACCATTTGATAACGGGCACTTACCGCAGAGCAGCCGGCCCGCCCGAAAAGGGGGCGCGGAGCGGATCCACGGCGGATCCGCTGTGGATTGCGCGCAATATATCTAATCCATAGATCAAATATAGGTCGAATTAAGGGAAAGAAGCCGCTGCCACAACCAGAGGCCGGCGGGCCCCAGGGCGCGGTCGGTACGCCGCGCCAGGAACAGCGGATGACTGGTCCCCTCGGGCGGGAAACCGGCGATGCGCAGGCGCACGAGGCGGCCTTCGGCCAGATCGGCGGCAACCAGATGCATGGGCATGGTGCCCCAGCCGGTCCCGGCCAGCAGCATGGCGCGCTTGGTGGCGAGGTCGCCGAGGCGCCAGGGCTGCCGGCTGATGACATCGAAATCACGCCCCTCGGTCACCCGGCTGCGGTCGGTCAGCACGAGCTGGACATGCTCGGCCGCGGCATCGGTCTCGATCGTGCCGGTGACCTGGGCCAGCGCATGGCCGGGCGCCGCCACCGGCACCAGGCGCACGGCGTGGAGCGCGGTCGCGGTCAACCCCGTGCCGTCATGCACCGTGCCCTCGAAAATGCCGATCTGGGTGGCGCCCCCGACCACCCGTTCGGTAACCGCCCCTAAGGCCTCGATCTCCAGGCGGATCGCCACGGTCGGATAGGCGGCCCGCAGCTCGGCGAAAACCGAGGGCAGAAAATGACCTGGATAGAGCACGTCGACCACCAGTGAGACCTCGGCCTCGACGCCGCGGCCGAAACCGGCGGCCCGGGCCTGGAAGGCATCCGCCTTGGCCAATACTGCGCGGGCATCGGCCAGCAGGGCCTGGCCGGCGCGGGTCAGGTGGGGGCGCTTGGCCGAGCGGTCGAACAGCCCGATGCCGAGCTGCCCCTCGAGCGCCGCAATGGCATAGGAAACCGCCGATTGGGCCCGCTGCAATCGCTTGGCTGCGGCGGAAAAACTGCCGGTCTCGACCACGGCCGAAAAGACCCGGAGCTGGTCCAGAGAGAAGGGTTCGATATTCATCGGCAAAATCCATCTGCATTTCAGATGATAATCGCCGAAAATATATCTGATTTTTAGAGGATCGACATCCCCATCTCTTCAACAGGCAGCGAGGCCACCCCGACGAGGGGGCGACGCCCGCAACGCCCGACAGGAAAGAGTAAGGAGACTTCGATGACCCCCACGTCCCGCATCATCGCCGCCCTCGGCGCCCTGGCCATCGCCGGCATCGGCTCGACCAGCGCCTATGCCGCCCGCGGCCGGGAGGGCGATGCCTTCCGTCTGCCCCCGATCACGGGCCAGGCGACCCAGCAACAGGCCCCGCAGATCCAGAAGGCGACCGCCAGCGCCGGCATGTCGGACACCGCCGCCGAAACCCAGGCCGACAGCGACTATCCGGTCGGCCGCGACAACTGACCCCTAGCGAAAACCAAGGAGAAATATGATGACCACTTCGACCCGTCTGATCGCCGCCCTCGGCGCCCTCGCCATCGCCAGCATCGGCTCGACCGGCGCCTATGCCGCCCGTGCCCAGGAAGGCGACGCCTTCCGCCTGCCCCCGATCATCCAGCAGAGCCAGCAGGCCACCACGGCGAGCTCGGGCGAGACGTCGACCCCGGTCGCGGCCGACGACACCGTCTACCCCCAGGGCCACAACCGCTGACCCCGACGGACCGACGCGGGCCGGGCTTGCCGCCCGGCCGGCGCCTGGCCGCGCTCAGCGCGGAGAATGTTTGGCCAGGATGCGCTGCAGGGTGCGCCTGTGCATGTTGAGCCGGCGGGCCGTCTCGGAGACGTTCCGCTCGCACAGTTCATAGATCCGGTTGATGTGTTCCCAACGCACGCGATCGGCCGACATCGGCCGTTCCGGCGGCTCCGGCTTCTCATCACCGTCGGCCCGGAGGGCCGCGTCGATGTCGTCGGCATCGGCAGGCTTCGCCATATAGTCGAGCGCCCCCGCCTTCACCGCGGCGACCGCGGTCGCGATATTGCCATAGCCGGTCAGCATGACGATGCGGGCATCGGGATTGGTCTCGCGGATCGCCGCCACGACGTCGAGCCCATTGCCGTCCGCCAGCCGGAGGTCGCAGACCGCAAAGCGCGGCGGATTGGTGCGCGCGGCGGCGATACCGGCCGCGACCGAACCCGCCGTGGTGACGGCATAGCCGCGCTTGGCCAGCGCCCTGGCCAGTCGTTCGCGCAGGGTATCGTCGTCATCGACCAGCAGCAGGGTCCGGCTGGCATCCACTTGCCCGGGCGCCGAAATCATATCCATGGTCATCTCACTTCCCGACTTTCTGTGGG
>JAYSCC010000125.1:0-7670 GCA_041915065.1 Zavarzinia sp. | reverse complement strand
ACGTCCTGCCCGAGAATTGGATGGACGAGGAGCCCATGGCGCCGCCGGTGACGCCGCCCGTGGCCCCGCCGCCGGTGCCCGAATCCGTCTCGGTCCCGGGATCGGGCGGCGGTTTCGACGATGAGGGCTTCGGCCCCGGCGCGGAGCCGACGGCACCGCCACCCCGCCCGGCCGCGCCGGAGACGCCGGCCTATCCGCCCCCACCCGCTTATCAGGCCCCCACCTATCAGGCACCGTCCTATCCGCCGCCGGCCGCGGATGCGGGCGATGCGTTGTCGGCGTTCCTCGCCGGGGCGGGCATCGCAGCCCCGCCGTCGGGTGACGCCACCGCGGCGATCCATCTGGCCGGGCAGATCTTCCGCGTCCTGGTCGAGGGGGCCCGCGACCTGATCCAGACCCGGGCCAAGCTGAAGAACGAATTCAGGATCGAGCAGACCATGATCGGCTCGGCCAACAACAACCCGCTGAAATTCGCGGTGACGGCGGACGATGCGCTGGCCGCCATGTTGCAGCCGGCCAAGCCCGGCTATCTCGGCCCGGTCGATTCCGCCCGTGAAGTCTTCGCCGACCTGCAATCGCACGAGATCGCGGTCATGGTGGCGATCCAGGCGGCCATGAAGTCGGTCCTGAAGCGGCTCGACCCCACCATGATCAAGACCAAGATCGACGCCGATTCCGGCGGCTTCACGATCGGCGGGGGCAAGAAGAACCGCTATTGGGATCTCTACGAAATCCTCTTCAAGGAGGTCGTCGGCGGCCTCGACGAGGATTTCGACAAGCTATTCGGGCGTGCCTTCGCGGCCGCCTATGAGGAACAGGTGCGGCGCCTCTGATCCGTCGGCGGTGCCATTGCTGGAGTTGAGGGCATGGGGTGGAACGACAAGGTCGTATGGTCGGAGGGCATGTTCCTTCGGACCCAGCATTTCCAGCAGTTCGACCGCTATGTCGAACGTCTGGTGCGGGGCCGGGTCGACGGCCTGCGCCCGCATGCCTGGGGCCTGACCGAATTCTCGCTCAACCGTGACATGCTGAAGACCGGGCGCTTCGCCCTGGTCGACGCGGCCGGCGTGTTTTCCGACGGCACGCCCTTCGCGATCCCCGATTCCGCCGACCATCCGCCGCCCCTCGAAGTGGGGGAGAATGTGCGCAACCAGGTGGTCTATCTGGCTGTGCCCCTGGTGCAGCCCGGCGCCCCCGAATTCGTCATCGATCCCAAGGCGGAAGCGCCGGCCCGTTTCGCCGCCCAGGAATTCGAGGCGACCGATGCGATCCACGGCGCGCCCGGGATCGCCCGGCTCACGGTCGGGCGGCTGCGGCTTCGCTATCTGCTCGAACAGGACGACCGGGCGGGTTACGCCTGCATCGGGCTCGGCCGCATCGTCGAAGTCCAGGCCGACAAGCGGATCGTGCTCGACGAGCGCTTCATACCGCCGGTGCTGGCCTGTTCGGCGTCGAGCCAATTGGTCGGCTTCGTGACCGAGATTCTGGGCCTGCTGCACACCCGGGGCGAGGCGCTGGCGGCGCGCGCCTCGGCCTCCGGCACGCGGGCCGGCGTCGGCCAGCTCTCCGATTTCCTGCTGCTGCAACTGGTCAACCGTTTCGAGCCGCTGTTCGCCCATTTCAGCGCCGGTAACCTGATGCATCCCGAGAGCTTCTATATGGACGGGCTGCAACTGGCCGGCGAGCTGGCGACCTTCACGGCGGCGGGCAAGCGGCCGCCCAATTTTCCGGCCTATCGCCACGACGACCTGCAGCGCACCTTCGCCGCCCTGATGGCGGAGCTGCGCCAGTCGCTCTCGGCGGTGCTGGAACAGACGGCGATCAACATCCCCTTGCAGGAACGCAAGTTCGGCATGCGGGTCGGCGTCATCGCGGACAAGAGCCTGCTCAAGACCGCGAGCTTCGTGCTCTCGGTCAAGGCCGACATGCCACCCGAGGCGCTGCGCCGCAATTTTCCGGCCCAGGTGAAGATCGGCCCGGTCGAGCAGATCCGCGACCTGGTCAATGTCCAGCTCGGCGGCATCGCGACCAGGCCGCTGCCGGTGGCACCGCGCGAAGTGCCCTATCACGCGGGCTCCAGCTATTTCGAACTCGACCGATCAAGCCCCTATTTCGCGCAGCTCGCGACATCGGGCGGCATCGCGATCCACCTGGCGGGCGATTTCCCCCAGGTGACCATGGAACTCTGGGCGATCAAGGCCTGAGGCGGCCGGGAAGGGGAGGCAGACCATGGCCGACAAGGACAATCCCTTCGCCGAGGAAGGCGACGACGAACGCACCATGATCCAGCCCATGCCGGGTGGCCGCCGGCCGGAGCCGCAGCGCCCGGCCGGGCCGCCCGCGGGCTATCCGCAGCCGGGCTATCCGCAACCTGGGCAGCCGGCACAGCCGGCCTATCCCCAGGCCGGTTATCCTCAGGCAGGCCAGCCGCCGCAGCCGCCCTATCCGCCCCAGGCGCCGGGTCAGCGTCCTCTGCCGGGCGGTGGCGCGCCGCTCGCCGGGCGCATGGCCGGGGCACCGCCGCCAGCCGATCCCGATGCCCCGCGCGAAGTGGTGGCGACCGGCATCAATCCGTTGATCGCCGCGGCGGCACCGGTGCTGGCGCTGGCGACCCGGGTCCGGGGCACGCCGCGCCAGACCGATGTCGACGGGCTGCACGCCCGCACGATCGACGCCATCCGCCGCTTCGAGGCCGGCGCCCGCCAGACCGGGCTGCCGCCGGACGCCCTTTCGGCCGCCCATTACGCGCTCTGCGCCTCGATCGACGATGTCGTGCTCTCGACCCCTTGGGGTGGCCACGGCGCCTGGGCGCGGCGCTCGATGATATCGATTTTCCACAACGAGGTGACGGGCGGCGAGCGCTTCTATGGCATCCTGCGCCGCTGCGAAGGCGACCCGGGGCGTTTCATCGATGTGCTGGAACTCATGTATGTCTGCCTCTCCCTCGGTTTCGAGGGCGAGATGCGGGTGCTGCCGCGCGGTGCTTCGGAACATGCCAAGATCCGCGAGAGCCTCTATGCCCTGATCCGCCGCCACCGGGGCGAGCTGGAGCCGGAAATCTCGCCCCATTGGAAGGGGCAGAATGCGGCCGATGCACATATTCGCGCCGCCATTCCGCCCTGGGTGGTGGCCGCCGCGGCGCTCACCCTGCTCGGCCTCGGCTATTTCGGGCTGAATTTCCTGCTCGCGGGCCAGACCAGCCAGGCCCTCGCCGCGATGGGTGAGATGCAGCCGGTCGCACCGGCCCGCATCGTCCGGCCGGAGCCGGTGCGCCCACCGCCGCCGCCACCCCCGCCGCCGCCCGCTGCGGTCGAGAGCCGGGCCCAGGTGATCGCCCGCTTCCTCGACGCCGAAATCAAGGAAGGCATCGTCGAAGTGGCGGAATCGGCGCAGGCGATCCGCATCACGCTCCGCTCCGCCAGGGCGCGGGGCATGTTCGCCTCCGGCAAGGCCGACCTGCTCGACGTCTATCTGCCAACGGTCGAGCGCGTCGCCAAGGCGCTCGCCGGCGAGCAGGGCGACATCATCATCGAAGGCCATACGGACTCGGTGCCGGTCACGCGGCCGCCCTTCAACAACAACTACAACCTCTCACGCGCCCGGGCCGACGGCGTGCGCGACCTCCTGGTCGCCCACGGCGTCGATGCCGGTCGCATCACCACGATCGGCAAGGGACCGGACAAGCCGGTCGCCCCGAACGACACGCCGGAGAACAAGGAACGCAACCGGCGTATCGAGATCATCCTGAAGAAGGTCGGGCAGGAGTAAGTCCCCATGCTGAAGCGGATCCTCCTCTCGTCCTGGCTGTGGACCCTGATCGGTATCATCCTGCTCTCGGTCTTCGCCTTTTTCCTGGGGCCCTATATCGAGATCGGCGGCGTCTATCCGCTGGGTGACTCGATCACTTGGCTCGCCTCGACCTTCGTCATGTTCATGATCTGGAGCGCCTATTACGGCATCCAGTACGGCGTCTACCGGGCCGCCTCGAAGCGTCTCGAGGGTGGGCTCACCTCGGAAGATGGCGGTGACGACAAGGCCAAGGCGAAGGACAAGGAAAAGGCGGGCGACAAGGCCGCCCAGGCCGAAGTCCAGATGCTCAAGGGCCGCTTCGAGGAGGCGATCGGCCTCCTGAAGAAATCCGCCGCCGCCGAGGGGCGGGGACGGCATTATCTCTACGACCTGCCCTGGTATGTCATCATCGGGCCGCCGGGCTCGGGCAAGACCACGGCCCTGGTCAATTCGGGCCTGCGCTTCCCGCTCGCCGAGAAGCTGACCGACGGCAAGCCGGGCGCCATCGCCGGCATCGGCGGCACAAGGGCCTGCGACTGGTGGTTCACCGACGACGCCGTGCTGATCGACACCGCCGGGCGTTATACGACGCAGGACAGTGACGCCGCGGCCGACGCCAAGGCCTGGTCCGGCTTCCTCGACCTTCTGAAGAAGAACCGGCCGCGCCAGCCGCTGAACGGCGTCGTGGTCGCGATCGGCATCCTCGACCTGCTGTCCGGCACCAAGGAGGAGCGGGCGGCCCATGCGACGGCGATCCGCGCCCGCCTGGCCGAACTCTACGACCGCCTGCGGGTCACGATCCCGGTCTATGTCCTGTTCACCAAGGCGGACCTGCTGGCCGGCTTCGTCGAATATTTCGACGACCTCGGCAAGACCGAGCGCGAACAGGTCCTGGGCTTCACCTTCCCGCTCGACAGTGGCAAGGGCGAGGCGGCGGTGACCCATTTCGATGCCGAGCTGGACGTCCTGGTGTCGCGCCTGAACGAGCGCCTGGTCGACCGCCTGCAGGCGGAGCGGGACATCGAGCGGCGCACCCTGGCCTATGGTTTCCCGAGCCAGCTCGCCTCGCTCAAGGAAACCTGCCGGGAATTCCTCGACGGCATCTTCATGCCCACGCGCTTCGAGGAACGGCCGGTGTTGCGCGGCGTCTATTTCACCTCGGGCACCCAGACCGGCACGCCCTTCGACCGTCTGGCGGCGGCCATGGCGGCGCAATTCGGCGTCGACCGCCAGCGCCTGCCGGCCTTCGCCGGCCCGGGGCGGAGCTACTTCCTGACCCGGCTCTTGCGCGCCGTGATGTTCAACGAGGCGGGCCTGGTCGGCCGCGACGCCAAGGCGGAAAAGCGCCGCAAATGGATCGCCCGCATCACCTATGGCCTGACCGGCCTCATTACGGTCGGCGCAGTCGGCGTCTGGGCGCTGTCCTATCTGAACAACAAGCGTCTCATCGACGAATATGACGCCGCCATCGCGGCCTATAACGAAGCCTCGAAAGCGCTCGACCTCACCATGGTCGACGAGGCGACGGCGGAACAGAACATGTCCCGCCTGCTCGACCTCTTGAATCGGCTGCGCTCGCTCGCCGGGGTCGACCGGGCGGAGGAGCCGGTGCCGGTCACCTATCGCTTCGGCCTCTATCAGGGCGACGATCTCCGCGAACAGGCCAACGAAGCCTATCACCGTGCCCTCGAAGGCGCCTTCCGGCCCCGCCTGCTGCTGATCCTGGAACGCAAGATCAAGCAGTCGATGAACGATCCCGAAGCGCTCTACGGCAACCTGAAGGCTTACCGCATCCTGGCCGGCGCCGGCCCGCTGGACGCCAAGCTGCTGCACGACAGTTTCCAGGCCTATTGGTCGAAGCTCTATGACAAGCCGGAATATCAGGACGCAGTGACGCGCCTGGTTTCCCATGTCGACGCCCTGGTGCAGCGCCCGCTCGACGAAGTGGCGCAGAATACCGACGTGACCCAGGCGGCAGCCGACGTGCTGACCCGCGAGCCACTGGCAAAGCGCGTCTATTACCGGATCAAGCAGGCGCAGGCCGTGACCCAGCTGCCGTTCTGGCGCCTGGGCGACAAGGGCGGCCGCCTGCTCGACGACGTCTACGATACTTTCGCCGGCAATCCGCCCTCCAAGGTGACCCTGCCCGGGCTCTTCACCTACGACGGCTTCTACAAGACCTTCCTGCCCATGGTGCCCAAGGTGGTGCGCGAGGCGACGGCGGATTCCTGGGTCGTCGGCGTGCCGGTCGACACCGCGCAGTCGCCCACTGCCCTGGCCAAGCTGGAAGGCGAAGTCGTCGCCCAATATGAGGACGAATATATCCAACGCTGGGACGAGGTCCTGCGCAGCCTCCGCCTGAAGCCGCTCGACGGCGGCAGCGAGGCGGTGCTGCCGATCCTGGCCAAGCTCTCGGCCCCCGACAGCCCGATGAAGCTGGTCACGGCGGCGATCGCCAAGGAAACCGACCTCGGCACGACGCCGCCGGCTCCGGCCGCGACGCCGGGCGGTGCCGCCGGTGCGGTTGCGGGCGGCGCCCTGCCGGATCCGAGCGCGGCCCTGCCCACGGGCGGGGCGGCGGGAGCGGCGGCTTCGGCGTTGGGCTTCGGCCAGGTCGGTCCGGCCGACGGGCCGAAACCGGGCCAGCGCACCAGCGAGCATTTCGCCTTCCTGCGCAAACAGGTGGTGGCGGGCGAGGGCGGCCAGGCCCCGATCGACGAGGCGGTGGCCGGGCTCAAGGGCCTGTTCGACCAGTTGAACCAGCTCCGCGCCGGTGGCGGCAGCGCCTCCGGCGGGGCGGCAGCAGCCCAGCAGGTGCAGATCCTGGCCGACCGTCTGGGACCGCCCCTGTCGAACTGGCTGGTCGCGGCGGCGGCCGGTGGCCAGGCGGCCCAGGTCTCCACGACCCGGGCGCAGATCAACGAAGCCTGGACCGGGACGGTGGCCCAGCGCTGCCTGACCGCGCTCAAGAACCGCTATCCCTTCAGCGCAGGGGCCAGCGACGAGGTGCCGGTCTCCGACTTCCAGGCCCTGTTCGCGCCGAACGGCCTGATCGACGGCTTCTTCAAGCAGAACCTGGATGCCTTCGTCGATACCTCCGGCAATTCCTGGTCGTTGAAGGCAGGGGCGGCGCAGAACCTGGGGATTCCGGCGGCGACGCTGGCCCAGCTCCGCTCCGCCTCGGTGATCCGCGACGCCTTCGTGCCCTCGGGCCAGGGCTTCGGCTTCCAATATACGATCGAGCCGGTGGCGCTCGATCCCGGCATCGCCGAAGCGAAGCTGGAGATCGACGGCGTCACCATGACCTTCAACGGCGCCAACGGCCGGCCCACCATCATGTCCTGGCCGGCGGCCATGGGCGGCGGCTTCGCCCAGATCACCCTGACGCCGTCGGACCCGGCGCAGCAGCCGGTGACGACCCAGGGCCAGGGCGCCTGGGCCGCCTTCCGCCTGTTCGACCAGGCGAGCCTTGCGAATGGTGCCAGCCCGGCGGAGAAGGTGCTTCGCTTCACCGTGGGCGGGCGCTTCGTCACCTACCGCGTAAAGGCCAGTGGCAGCCTCTATCCCTTCAAGCTTCCCGAAATCAGGAGCTTCAAGTGCCCGGCGAGCATGTGATCACCAGATCACCGGACGCGGTGCCGGTGCCGGGTGGGGAGGCCGCCCCGCCGGTTACGGAGCCGATCGCAGACGGCCCGGCGCCGCCGGTGGCGGGCCTCTACGGTAAGTTGCCGTCGCGCGGCGATTTCGTCGAGCGCCGCCTGTCGGATGCCTTTGTCGATCGCTGGGACGTCTTCCTGGACGAAGGGCTGCGCGCCGCCGCCGGCGTGCTGGGCGAACGTTTCGCCGAGCGTTACTTGGTCGCCCCCTTCTGGCGCTTCGCC
>JAYSCC010000124.1:0-7676 GCA_041915065.1 Zavarzinia sp. | reverse complement strand
GGCGGATGGCGTCCGGCGTATAGCGTTCCGGCTGCAGCTCGGTGACATTGGTCTGGATCGGCGTCTCTTCCATGTTCATGGTCTGGGCGAGATAACGGCCGGACTGCAGATCGTAGTCGACCTCGAAGACCTGGTTGCAGGACTGGGCGTCGTAGTAGTTCAGGATCGGCGCGTCCTGGACCCGCCAGAGCTGACCGCGGCTGTCGTAGAGCGAGACGTTGGTGAAGGTCCAGCTGTCCTCGTCCTGGAAGAAGACGCGCTTGGCGTAGATGTGCCGGGCGCCCTCGCGCAGGTTCGCCTCGACCACATGGACCCGGTGCAGCTCGTAACGCATCACGTCCTGGTTCGGGTGGTTCGGGGTCAGGAAGTCCTTGTAGGTGGTCGAATTGGCCTTATAGGCGTTGTAGCCGATATAGGCCTCCTGGTCGCCCGTGTGCTTCCAGGTGTAACGCTCGGGCGAGCCGTTCATGACGTCGAACTGGTCGATCGTGGTCAGGCCGTCGGCGTTGGTGCCCGGATTGTCGAAGGCGAGGTCGGGGGCGCGCAGGACGCGGCGGGTGCCGGGGTTGTACTCCCAGGCCTGACGGGGGCCATCGGCATCGTTGATGTTGTCATAGACCAGAATGATCGAACCCGCGATGCGCGCCGGCGCCGTGGTCATCGACAGATAGGTGATCCAGACGTTGTTCAACTGCTTCAGGCTGGTGGCGTCGCCCTCTTCACGAAGCCCCGGGCCCATGTAGTGCAGGATGCCTTCGTCCTGGCTCTTGACCAGATTGTAGTCGCCGTTGCGGTTGACCGCGGCGAGCGCGAAGGCGCGGCGGAACTTGAAGCCGAGCCGCGGCCGGAAGCGGTGGTTCCAGAAGAATTCGACCCCTTCGGTCGCCAGCGGGAAAGGCACGCCGACCAGACCCTCTTCGAGGCCGTTGCCGTCGGCCGAGAGCTTGGCGACATCGGCGTTGCGACGGTTGGCGTCATAGACCTTCTGGCTGTAGCCGCAGCTCCGCCGGGTCTGATAGACGTTCATCTTGTAAGTCGGATAGGTCTTCAGCAGGGCGATCTGCCCGGGCGACAGCTTGGCCGCATACTGGTCGACATTCTGACCGGTGATGGTGAATTTCACCGGGTCAGCGGCGAAGGGGTCGACCAGGCGCTGGCCGGGCTGGAAGCCGGCGGGCGCCGCCTTCAGGCCACCGTCCCAGGCCGGTATGGAACCATCCGCATTACCAGCCTTCACCGCCCCCATGGGGGTGAGGTCGGTGCCGAGCCGGGCGATCTGATCGGCGCCCCCCTTGGCGAGGGCCGAACCACCGGCGACCGCCAGGCCGAGGCTCAATCCGAGATACGCAAAACGTTTCATGCTGTGTCTCCCACTTGGGCCGCACGAAGGCGGCCCGGTTCGTTCTTTTTCTTCTTGTTCCCGTCTGCCCTTCGCCCCCGATCAGAACGAATAGGAGAGCGTCATCTGGAAGAAGTCACGGTCGTTCAGGAGGTTCTGCCGGCCACCGCCGAAGTAGTCCGTGTAACCGATGGAGGCTTTCCAGGCGAGAAGGTATTCGGCGTCGATCTGGAAGGTGATCGCGCTCGCATGTTCGGTATAGCCGCCGGTCAGCGGTGTATTGCCGAACAGGCCGGTCTGGAAGCGGACACTCGGCGTCAGATTGATGCCGGCGATCGCGTCCGGATAGGCGGCCGAGGCGACCAGGGTGAGGCCGCCCGACCAGTTGGTCGCCGGCTCGTATTTGCTGTGCAAGGGATCGGTGGCGGCGCCGTTGCCCGGCGTGCCGTTGCCCGGCGCGTCATAGGCCAGCACCGTCTTGTCCGGCAGATTGACGTAGACACCGCCGAATTCCATCAGGAGCGACATCGAGTCGGCACCGATGACCGAGACCGGGAAGTCCGAGGCGCCGAGCTGCTTGATGCCGCGGAGCACGTAAGTATAGACGTCCTCCAGCGTATAACCCGCGAGACGAGTGCCGGGCCGCCCGCTGCCGATACCGAGGTAAGAGCTCAGCTGATTGCCGACGCCGAGGGCCGAGCAAGACGTCCCGGCGGGAGCGGCGAAGGAGCCGTAGAGGCCGCAACTGAAGGCGGTCGCCCAAGTTTCGCCGTCGATCAGCACCGGCAGATTGTGATGCAGCGCGAGTTCGCCGGCGAGCGAGACGCCGAGGACGTCCAGCGTCGTGTTGAAGCTGGAGCCGATCATCTGCACGTCGCCCGGGTTCTCCAAGACGATCCGGCTGTTACGCGCATTTTCCTGAAGGATGAGCGCGCCCTGCGCCGTGGGGTTGGTGGCCAGGAAGGTCGCATAGGCCGCCTGCTGCGCCGGCGTCGCCCCGGTGGCAGCGTAATTCGCCACGGCCCTGGCGATGAGGCCGGTCGGGCCGGAAAGCGCCGCGGCCGCCTGAGCCGGGGTATCGATATAGGTGCCCGCATCCGCTGTGTAATAGACCGGCACCGGGCTGCGCGGCTGGATGTTGGCGAAGTAGAAGCCGAATTCGGTGTTGTTCAGTTCGGGCGAGAAATAGCGGGCCGCGACGCCCCAGTTCTTGCCGTCCGAATTGACCTTGTAGTCGGCCTGCGGCACCGAGAGGTTCACATTGCCGATGAACAGATTGGTGGCGTCGGGCGCGTATTGATCATAGTCGCCATTGGCGCCGAAGCCGGTGCCGCCCTGGCCGCCGATGTCGGTGGTCGAGAAGAAGCTGCCGGCGGCGTCGGTACGGCTGCGGCGGAACTCGAACTGGTAAAAGGCTTCGACGCTGAGACCGCCGCCCGCCTCGAAGGTGGTGAAGATCGCCGGCATGGAACGGATGGCATCACGGATCTCGGCGCCCGGCACGCGCAGCTTCGACTGGTCGAAGGAATTGACCTGGGCGAGCGAGAGCGGCGTCACTGCGGCTTCGCCCCAGTTGATCGTCTGCTGGCCGAGCTTCACCGTGAGCTGGCGCTCGCCGATGTCGAAGGAGCCGCGCACCCAGAGGTCCTGCAGCGCATAATCATAGGCGGCGGCATTCTGGGCGGCATCGGTCTGGCGCCCCGAAAGGTCGCGGTAGTTGGCGACATAGGCGGGGTTGCCGCCCTGCTTGTCGAAATCGCCGTGGTCGTAGACATAGTCATAGAAGGCCTGGGCACGGACATAGGCAGTGAAATTCTGCCAGGTCGCCGTCGCCTCGCCCTGCACGCGAACCGGGGCATAGACGAAGTCGCCCTTGTCGAAATTCAGATTGCCGTCGTCGCCGTTGCAGGTAGTGGCCGAGCCACCCGGATAGTTTTGCGGGCAGATCAGGCGCGGATCGCGCTTCTGGGCCCTGATGCCAAAACCGGTCGAGATCGTCACCTGGGTGTCGACCTGGACCTCGCCCACCGCGAAACTGCTGGCCCGGGCCGGACCGCCCTGCATCGCCAGGCCCGCAGCCAGGATGCCGGCGCCCAGCGCCGTGGTCGACGCGAGACGCGCACGAAGAGTACCGACTTTTTTCACCATTGCCTCCCACCCCTGATTCCCGATCCCCGGCCGGGATTGTTGTTGTTGGCGGCTGACCGCCTTATTGCATTGCAGCAATGCGCAAGCTGCATGACTATCTCAGCCGACACCGTTCCCAAAACGGTGTCAAGTCTCCACCGTTGCGCCGCGGATCTTGTCGCATCGCAACAGTGGCGTTTCGGCAACAGCGCTGAAAACCGCAGCGTGGCAAAGGCTTAGCACTGACGATTTGTCACCCGCCACCTGGACGCACGTCATAGTGGCACAGGTCGAAAGCCCGGGCAAATAATATCCAAAATGGTGACAATTCCCCTGGCCGACATGGCGCCCCGGCCTGGAGCGCCATGCCGGAAGTTCATGCGGCGTTGAGCCGCAGGCCCGGCCGCGGCCACTCCAAAGCGACCAGCCGCCCGGTGCCGGAGAGGGTGACATAAGCGGTACGCAAGTCGTCGCCGCCGAAGCAGATGTTGGTGGTCAGCGGATCGGGGAAAGGAATATGGGTCACCTGCCCGCCGTCCGGCGCCACGGTGGTGATGCCGCCGTTCACCAGGGTCGCGACGCAGACATGGCCGTCACCGTCGACGCCCAGGCTGTCGTAGAGGTTGAGCCCGCCGGGGGCCAGCAGCAGCCGGCCGGTATGGCCGAGCAGATTGGGCTCACCGCCGATCCGCCCCGGTCCGGTCACCGTGAAAGCCCAGACCCGGCCGGTGAAGGTTTCGGCGACATAGAGCGTGCCGCCGTCGGGTGACAGGCCGATGCCGTTCGGCGCCTGCAGAGGAAAGATCACCTCCTCGATGAAGCTGCCGTCGGGCTTGGCATAGAAGACACCCGTGGTATCCCGCTCGCGTTCCCGCGATTTGCCATGATCGGTGAACCAGAAGCCGCCATAGGCGTCGAACACCAGATCGTTCGGGCCTTTCAGGGCGATGTCGCCAGCATGGCTGTAGAGCACTTCCGCCTTGCCGGTCGAAAGATCGACCCGCTGGATCGAGCCGCCGGCATAGTCGTGCGCCTGATGCCCGGGCACCAGCAGGCCGCCCAGGTCGGTGAATTCGAAACCGCCGTTGTTGCAGACATAGACAGCGCCGTCCGGTCCGAGCGCCGCCCCGTTGGGGCCGCCGCCGAGATCCGCGACCACGCTGGTACGCCCGTCGGAGCGGATGCGGGTCAGGGTTCCCCGGGCGATCTCGACTACCAGAAGGTCGCCGTCGGGCAGCACGACGGGTCCTTCCGGAAAACGGAGCCCGGCGCAGATTTCACGAAACGCTGTCACTTTTCCCTCCCTTTGGCGGCGGAGCGGGTGCTTTTTGTCTTTCCCCGCGCGCGCTGAACGGTAACTTTGCCCGAACCCCGGCATCAAGCCGCACGAGTCGCCGGACCGGCCCCGCCGACGCCAAAACAGGACCGCCGAGACAGGACCGATGACCCGCCTTCGCCGCAAGCTCGCCGCCCCCGCCGCCCTCTTCGCGGCCGGGCTGACCTGCGCCCTGGCCGGCCCGGCCGCGGCGCTCCAGGTCGACGTCGGCCAGGGCCAGTCGCTCGAACTGGCACCGCCCGCGGGCTATTGCGCGCTGGACGAGGCCCGCCCGCCCGAAGCCAACCTGATTCGCGCCATGCGCGGTGCCGTGGGCGAGACCATGCGCGTCGTGCTCGCCTTCGGCGACTGCGGCGAACTCGTCGAACTGCGCGACGGCAAGCGCCCCCTGCTCGACCATTTCGGCCAGATCCTTCTGGTCGCCCAAGGCGACAAGGTGCAGCGCATTCCCGAGACCCGCGCCAACTACCTGACCGCGGTGGCGAAGCCGATGCCGAGCGCCACGGTGGCCGATATCGCCGCCAACGGCGAGGCGCAGATGAAGGCGGGCAAGCCGTCCGACCGGCCCAAGCCGATCTTCGCCGTGCTCGGCCGCGACGAACTCGCCCTCTATATCGGCACCACCAGCCTGCAGGGCGAAGGCGACCAGAAGACCCTGGTGGCCGGCCTCGCCGGTGTCACCCTGGTCCACCAGATCCCGGTCAACATCAACGTCTTCGGCGCCTATCCGGGCGACAAGGCATCAGGCGTCGCCGCCCTCGACCGGCTGGTCGAGCAGATGACGGCGGCCATTTCCGATCTCCAGTTCACCAATGACGACGTCGACATGCCGGCCCCCCTGCCGGTGCCCAGCCGCAACGAATGGCGCGCCATGGGTTCGACCGCCCTGGTCGGCGCCGTGGTCGGCGGCCTGTTGGGCGGTGTCGGCGCCCTGGTCCTGGTCTGGCTGCGCCGTCGCCGCCGGGCCGCCCAGGGCGATGTCGCTCCCATGGACGAGACCCCGCCTTCGGCCGAACCGCCCGCCGCCGAAGCCTGAGTCGGCTCAAGCCTGAGTCAGCTTGGCGCTTGATCTCCCTGATCAAGCGCGCGAGGCTCTAACCCTCCGAAACATTGGGGGATTTCGTCATGTTCTCTGGCATTCGCGCGGTCTTCGGTCTGCGCACCCTGGCCGTGGCCGCTTCCGTCGTGGCAGCGCTCGGCTTCTCCTCGGCCAATGCGGCCGAGAAGGTGGTCCGCATCGGCACGGAGGGCGCCTATCCGCCGTTCAACTTCGTCGACTCGAACGGCGAGCTCCAGGGCTTCGACACCGACATCGCCAAGGCGCTGTGCGAGAAGATGAAGGTGAAGTGCGAATTCGTCGCCCAAGACTGGGACGGCATCATCCCCGCGCTGCAGAGCAAGAAGTACGACGCCATCATCTCCTCCATGTCGATCACGGAAGAGCGCAAGAAGATCGTCGACTTCACCGACAAGTATTACGACACGCCGACGCAGTTCGTGGCGGCCAAGACGGCGGGCATCACCGATACCTCGCCGGCCGCGCTGAAGGGCAAGACCCTGGGCGCCCAGTCCTCGACCATCCAGGCCGACCTGCTCGATGCCCAGTACAAAGACTCGACCATCAAGCTCTATGCCAAGGTCGACGAAATGTATGCCGACCTGACCGCGGGCCGCATCGATGCCGCCCTGGTCGACAAGCTGGTCACCTTCGAATGGCTGAAGACGCCGGAAGCCGCCGGCTACGACTTCGTCGGCCCGTCCATGCTGGAACCCCGGGCGATCCTGGGCGACGGCGTCGGCATCGCAGTGCGCAAGGGTGACGACGAACTCCGCCTCGCCTTCAACAAGGCGATCAAGGACATCGTCGCCGACGGCACCTACAAGAAGATCAACGACAAGTATTTCCCCTTCTCGATCTACTGATCGAAGCGCCTCCGCCGAAAGGCGACGGTGGCCGGGTTCCGCCCGGCCACCTGGGCGGCGCCCTCCCCTTGCCGGCGCGGGAATTCCCCATGCCCGAAACCCCCGACGCACGGGCATTCTGCGAAAGCGCTCTGCCGATCTTGAAACCGCTCGTGACGGACGGACGCGGTGTGGCGTTGCCAGGGGCCGACTCGCCGGTCTTCGCAAATCTGGGGAACGGCCTTCTGGTCGGCTATCTGGTCGACCAGGGCACCTGCTTCCACTTCGTGCAGGAGAGGCACCTCGAAGCCGCCCGCCTGGATCGCGACCGGCTCCATCGCCATGCCGTCGACAATCTCGCCGCCAAGGCCCGGGCGTCGCTCGCGGTCCGTCCCTACGGCAATGTTTTCGCCTTGCTGATGGACGGCAATTTCGAGAGCAGCCTGATCCTGCTCGACGCCCTCTGGGACGACACGCTGGCCCCGCTGGCGTCGGGTGGCTTCGTGGCGGCCTTGCCGGCCAGGGATGTCCTGGCGGTATGCGACGCCGCGTCGGCCGCCGGCGTCGACGAGCTTCGCCGGGTGGTGACGCGCAGCGGCGGGGCCGACCATCCTTTGACGCCGCTGCTGTGGCGTCGACGGGGCGCCGCCTGGACGCCCCTCGACGATTGACGCTGCCGGCGCCGGGCGTCAGTCCGCCTGAACCGGCACCAGCTTGGTGCGGGCGGCGCTGCGCATCGACTTCTGCAGCTTGTCGAAGGCCCGCACCTCGATCTGGCGCACGCGCTCGCGGCTGATGCCGTATTCTTGGCTCAGGTCTTCCAGGGTCACCGGGTCTTCGACCAGGCGGCGGCGGGTCAGGATGTCGCGCTCGCGGTCGGTCAGGCCGCCCATCGCCTGGGTCAGCAGGCTGCGGCGGATGTCCATCTCCTCGCGGTCGACCAGGCGTTCCTCCTGGTCCGGCGTCTCGTCC
>JAYSCC010000123.1:0-7682 GCA_041915065.1 Zavarzinia sp. | reverse complement strand
CCTCCGTCCGCTATCTGGCGGCCGAACTGGGGCCGAAGGGGATCCGGGTCAATGCCGTCTCGCCCGGGCCGCTGAAGACCCGCGCCGCGTCCGGCATCGATCATTTCGACGAGCTGATCGACGCCGCCCGCGCCCGGGCGCCGGCCCGCCGCCTGGTCGACCTGAACGAAGTGGGCGCCATCGCCTGCGGCCTGGTCAGCGACTTTTCGAGCGGCGTGACCGGCAATATCGCCTTCGTCGACGGCGGCTATCACGTCGTCGACTGAGGCCTTTCAGGCCAGGGCCATGTGATTGTCCCAGAGGGCCGTGCGCGCCAGGTCGCCTTGCAGCACCTCGGCGCGCACGGTCGGGCTCACCCGCTCGATGCCGCCGTGGCCGCCGGCGATGTAGAAGCCGCCGGCCATGGCCGGATCGGCCGCGATGGCGCAGACGTCCGACAGGGCGCGGCTTCCCAGATAGCCCCCGTCCGAAAAGCGGAAGAAGGCGGCGCTGCCCCCCCGCGGGCTGGTCATGCCGAAAGTCTCGCCCGACGCATCCGCCGCGGCACTGCCGCAATATTGCCGAAGGTCGGCGAGCCCGTCGCGCGGCATCTCCAGGAGCTGCAACGTGCCGTCGGGGCGAAGCAAGCCGCCGAGCGGCACCAGGCGTTCCGCCGGCCCTTCGTATTGCATGACGAAGCCGACCGTGCCGTCCTTGCCGACCACGAGATGACGGATCGAGAGCTGAAACAGCCCTCGTTCCAGGCGGAAATGGCGCTCGATCGAGCCGTCGGCGAGCGACAGCACGGCGAGCGAGGAATCCATGTCTTCGAGGTTGAGCTTGGCACCCGGCGCGTCGGGGTGGGTCAGGATGCCGCCGTTGGCGACCACGATGCGGCCACCGCCCGGCAGCAGGCGGACGTCGTGGGGATCGAGCCCGCCGCTCTCGAAGGCCGCGACGCGGGCGAAGCCGGCCCGGGCGTCATAGACGCCGATCAGGCCGCGCTCCCCTTCCCAATCGGTCTCGGTCGCATAGAGCAGGCGGCCGTCGGCCGAGAACACCGCGTGACCGCAGAAGTCGCACCCCTCGGGCGGGGCGAATTGCGCCACGACCGAGCCGTCCGCCAGGTTCAGGGCGAGGGCGAAGCGCCCGGGCCGCCGGCCCATGACGACCGCGATCGCCCGATCGGGCGCGATGGCGATGCCGTGGCCGCGCGCTGGCAGGGGCAGGTCGATCACCGGCCGGCCTTCGGCGTCGAAGGCGGTGGCATGGGCGCCACCCTGGGCGTCGAGCCGGGTGCCGAACCAGAGGTGGCCCGCCGCCCGCGGCCGCGCGCCGAAGGGCAGCAAGGCCGCCGCCGCCGCGGCGAGGCGGAACGTGGCGCGCCGGGTCAGATCCCCCCACATCGTCTCAATCCCCGTCGAGGGCGTTGAAGCCGAGGGGAATGCCCAACGCGGGCGCCACCTTCTGGGCGATCAGGGTCTTCAGCGCGGTCGCCTCGGCCACCAGGGCCTCGACCACCGGCCGGCGCGCCGGATCGCCCAGCGCGGTTTCGAGCGGCGGGGAAATCCGGCCGGCGGTACCCAGCACCTCGGCCAGCGCTTTGTCGACCTCGGCCGCCAGCGCACCGTCGTGCTGACGGACCGCCGCGCCCATGCCGGCATCCCACAGCCCCTTGGCCGCTTCGAGGTCGAGCGTCACATTGCGCAGCGCCCGCCCGCTCCGCCATTGTTCGAGCAGGCGCGGCCGTGCGGCGCCGGCATTCTCGCCCAGCGGCTTGGAGAGCTTGCGGTCGGCCACCACCTCGACCGCGAGATAGAGAGACTTGAAGAGTTCCACCGTCGCCTCGGAGGCGCTGCGGTAGATGTCGTTGCCGGGACCGGCGGTCTTGACCAGCTTCTGATAGTCGATCGAGCCGCCGGTCCAGTCGGCCAGCGCCTGGGCGGTGACCGCGGCGACATTGGCGGCGATGCCGGCGACCGCGGCACAGCGGAGCTTGGCCTCGTCGTCACCGGCCAGGAGCTTGGCCGCATCATCGCCATAGAGCAGGCGCTCGAGCGCGGGCAGGCCCTGGACCGAAACGCTCTGCTGTTCGAGACCGGCGGGCGCGAACAGGGTGGCGTCCTTCTTGCCCAGGAGGTCGGCCAACTGGCGGCCCACGCTGTCGCGCGGGTCGGGCCAGAACATCAGGCGCGACGAGCGCATGAAAAGCTCGGTCGGCCCGAAGCGCAGGTGCTGGACCTTCTGCCAGCCGTCGGACGCCGCGCCAAAGGCGAGACGGAGCTTGTCCAGCCCGGCGGCATCGGGCGCCTTGCAGAAGGCCTGTGCCGCCGTGGCGAGGGCGGCGCCGGCTTCGGCCTGGGCCTTGAAGGCGGGGATCACATGGCCGTCCACCACGGCGGCATTCATGGTCGCCAGCGCCGCCTGGTCCTGGGCAGAAAGGCTCGGCTGCTCGCCGTCTTCTTGCGCCAGGGCAGCGGCGGGGGCGCCCGTGACCAGGCCGGCGACAGTCAGGATCTTGAACCACTGGCGCATGGGGCGCGCTCCATTACAGGCTGTTCAGGAAGGCGATCAGATCCCGGCGCTGGTCCGGGCTCAGGGCGGCGACACGGTCGCGGGCCGCCTCGGCCTCGCCCCCGTGCCAGAGAATGGCTTCGAGCAGGCTGCGTGCCCGCCCGTCGTGCAGAAACTCGGTACGACCGGCGACCTCGGCCGTCAAGCCGATGCCCCAGAGCGGGGCTGTGCGCCATTGCCGCCCGGTGGCGCGGGCTTCCGGCCGGCCGTCCGCCAGCCCTTCGCCCATGTCGTGCAGCAGAAGGTCGGTATAGGGCCGGATCACCTGGGCCGCCAGGATCGGATCGGCGGCGTCGGCCCCGGTGACGAAGCGCGGCACATGGCAGGCCGGGCAGCCCGCCGCCGTGAAAACCGCCTCACCCCGGGTGACCTCGGGCTGGTCGAGACCGCGCCGCGCCGGCACCGCGAGGTTGCGGGTGTAATGAACCACGAGGTCGAACATCTGGCGCGTCACCTCGACCCCTTCGGTGGGATCGTCGCCGGTCGGGGCGGCCAGGCAGGCGGGCTGGCGCGCCGTGCAATCGCCGTGGGAAGCCGGGATCAGCGGGGTCGACAGGCCGATATCGCCGGCGAAGGCCGCCGCCGTCTGTGCCGGCACGTCCGGCTGGCCCGCCTTCCAGCCGAAGCGGCCGAGGCGATGCGCCGGCCCGATCCGGTTGGGCACGCCGCGGATGCCGTCGCCGTCCCGGTCGTCCGGATCGGCATGAGCCAGGATCTGCTCCTCCGGGATCGCCTCGAGCAGGCCGAGGCCGATCATCGGCAGGGCGATGCGGGGCGAGAGCATGACATCGGCCGCCATCGGGCCATAGGCCAGATCGGTGACGCCGTAGACCGGCCGGCGCAGGTGCGCGACCTCGCCGCCCGCCAGCGCGACCTCCACTTCGTCATAGGCGATGGTCATCCGGCCTTCGCCGTCGAAGCCGCGGATGGCGCGGTTCTGGAGCTGCAAGCCATAGGTCGGCTCCGGCAGGTCGGAAACCGCACCCGAGTCCAGCGCCGTGCGTTCTTCCGCCGTATGAGGCGGCACCGAGAGGCGGAGGAAGAGCGAAACCGCGATCTCGTCCGGCCCCGGTACACGGCCCGGCCCGTCGTTCAGATGGCAGCTCCGGCAGGAGCGGGCGTTGTAGAGCGGGCCGAGCCCGTCCGACGCCGTGGTCGAGGACGGGGACGAGGCCCAGAGCTTGCTGAACAGGGCGTTGCCCAGCAGGAAGTCCAGCTTGCCCTCCTCCCCCATATTGGCGGAGGGGTAACTGAAGGCATCCTTGTCCGGCGCCTCGTAGGACGTCGCCGCACCGCCGGACGCGGCGGGCGGCGGCTCCCCGGCGCCGGCCGGCCCAGCGGCGAAACCCGTGCCCAGGGCCAGCAACAAGGCTGCGACGCCGCCGCGGCGCGCCACGGCAGCGGTCACGACGTCACTTCGCCACGGCGGAAGGATTATCGAGGCTGTCCGAGCCCTCGAACGTCACCGGCGCCAGCTTCAGCGCGGCGATGATGCGCTCGAAGGAGCGGGTCTGATCGGTCAGCGTATCGACGAGCTTCTGGATCACCGCATTGCCCTCGGCATTGCCGGCCGCGATCATCTGGTCGTAATGCTCCTTGGTCTCGGCACGCTGCTTGATCGCGGTCGCCGCCGCCACAGTCGCCGCCAGCTTGGCCTTCACTTCGGCGCCCAGCTTGGGATCCGCTTCGGTGACCAGATCGGCCAGCGCGGCGCCGGTGACCTTCTTGCCGTCCAGGCGGGTATAGCTGCCGCCGTAAACGTTGCTCATGCCGATCACGTCGTTGTAGTGCGAATTATGGGTGTTGTCGGAGAAGCAGTCCTGCTCCTCCTCCGGATCGTGGAGCAGCAGGCCGAGCTTGGTCCGCTCGCCGGCCAGCTCGCCGTAGGAGAGCGAGCCGAGGCCAGTCAGGATGGTGACGATACCGCCGTCCGCCCCCTTGGCGTCCAGCTCCTTGCGCGCCTCGCCGCCCGGCTTCCACTGCTCCGCCATCCACGAGAGATCGGAGAGCAGGAGATCGGTCGCCGCCTTCAGATAGGCGGCGCGGCGGTCGCAGTTGCCGTGGGTGCAACCGGCGCCCTGGACATAGTCGGTGAAGGGGCGGTCGCCCGCGCCCGGGCCGGTGCCATTCAGGTCCTGGCCCCAGAGCAGGAATTCGACCGCGTGGTAACCGGTCGCGACATTGGCCTCGACCCCGCCGACTTCCTGGAGCTTTTCCAGGAGTTCGGCGTCGATCTTGGTGGCATCGATGGTCTCGCCGCCCGCCTTCAGCTGGGTATTGGCGATCACGTCGGCGGCGTAGAAGGGATTCTCGTCCGACTCGGTGCCGTAACTCTCGGCGACATAGTCGATCAGGCCTTCGTCGAGCGGCCAGGCGTTCACCTTGCCTTCCCAGCCGTCGACGATCGCGTTGCCAAAGCGGAAAACTTCGCTCTGCAGATAGGGCGGACGGGCGGCGACCCAGGCGGCCCGGGCAGCGGCCAGCGTCTCGGCCGAGGGGGCGGCGATCAGCTTGGCGACCGCGGCGTCCAGCGCCTTGGCCGCCGTCGCGGCGTCGCCAAAGGTAGCTTCGGCGATGTCGGCATAGGTCTTCAGCACCGCTTCTTTGGTCGTCGCCGCCGAAGCCCCGGCCGCCAGCCCTGCCGTCATGACACCGGCCACCAGTGCAGCCGCCCACCTGTTCTCGCTCATCCGATGCCTCCGTTCCGGCAGCGCCGGCCCCATCTGTATCTGCGACGCATTCTTAATATCAAAATTGCGCCGGATGCAAGCCCTCGTGGAGACGGTTTTTCAGGAGCGGCGGCGGGCGGCCTCGATGAAGGCGGCAATGTCGTCGAACACCGGCTTGTCGGGCACGGCATGGGCGAGGCCGTCGATCACCCGGCTCTCGGCATGGGCGCGGCCGGCGAGCGAACGGGTACAGTCGCCCCCCAGGCGGGGCGAGGCGACCAGCGGGTCCTGGGCGCCGATCACGGCGAAAACGGCACGGTCCCCCGGCACGCGGACACCGTTGAAATCGATGTTGTTCCGGTCCGTGCAGGTCCAGCCCATGATGACGAAGGCCGCGACCGTGGGGGGCGCGTCGGCATATTGGGCGACGGCGAGACCACCTTCGGAAGCGCCCACCACGGCGATGCCGTGGGGATCGACCCAGGGCAGCCCCGCCAAGCGAGCGACCGTCCAGCGCGCCTCGTCGAGCCGCCAAGCCAAGGTCTCCGGCCCGACGTCACCGCAGCTCTGCGGCCGGCCGGGCCGGGCGAAGGACCAGGGGGCGAGCACGACGAAGCCGCGCTTCTCGAATTCTTCCGGGATTCCCGCCATCTCGCCCGAACAGCCGTGCAGGAAGACGACCACAGGCAATTTCGCCCCGGCGACCAGCAGGCCGGCCAAGGGATCGTCCTCGTCCTGGCCACGCTGCACGAGTTCGGCGACCGTCGCCTCGATCGGCTTGCCGTCGGCGGAGGCGGACCAGGGCACATAGATGCGGGTACCCTGCCAGACCACCCCCTCGTCCGAGAACAGGCTGCAGGCCGTCGCCGTGAGGGCGAGCAGGAGGGCGGCGAGTCGGGCGAGGCGGGATCGGTCGGACACACCGCAAACACTAAAAGAGCGCCCCGCCCCTGACAATCGGCCTCCCCCTCTTGCCCCCCTCTTGCAATGCGGCAAAGGCGCCCCATTTGTGCCTTGTTTCGGGGTCCGGGCCCCTCTGGCCGGCGAGCGATCGCCTGCGATGTCGGACTCTTCCACCTGTCGGACGGCATTCCGCCGCCGCGTCATCTGGAGGGGCCGCAATGGCTACTTCTCCCTGGGTCTGGGCCGCATTCGTCGCCTTCGTATTGGGCCTGATCGCCCTCGACCTCGGTGTCCTGCACCGCAAGGCCAAGGCGGTCAGCATCTCGCAGGCGGCCTGGAGCAGTGCCGCCTATATCGCCCTCGCCATGGTCTTCGCGGCCGGCGTGTTCCATTTCCGGGGCGCCGAGGACGGCTGGGCCTTCGTCACCGGCTTTCTGATCGAGAAGAGCCTGTCGATCGACAATATCTTCGTCTTCGTCCTGATCTTCGGCCATTTCGCCGTGCCGGCCGAATTGCAGCACCGGGTCCTGCTCTGGGGCGTGCTCGGTGCGCTCGCCATGCGGGCCGTGCTGATCTTCGCGGGCGTCGGCCTGATCGCCGAATTCCATTGGCTGGTCTATCTGTTCGGCGGTTTTCTGGTCTTCACCGGGATCAAGATGCTGCTCGCCGCCGATGCTGAGCCCGATCTCGCAAACAACCGGATCATCGGCTTTTTGCGCCGCCGCCTCCGCGTGACCGAAACCTACGAGGGCGAGCGTTTCTTCCTGCGCCGGAAAGGCGTGCTCTTCGCCACCCCGCTGTTCCTGGCCCTCGTGGTGATCGAAGCCTCCGACCTCGTCTTCGCAGTCGATTCGATTCCGGCCCTCCTGGCGGTGTCCCAGGATCCCTTCATCGTCTTCACTGCCAATGTCTTCGCGATCCTCGGTCTGCGCGCGCTCTATTTCGTGCTCGCCGGTGTCATCCACCGCTTCCACTATCTGAAATATGCGCTGGCCCTGATTCTCGTGCTGGTCGGTGCCAAGATGCTGGTGAACGGATATTTCGGAGCCAAAACCATCCCGACCGAATATGCCCTGATCGCGACCGCCGCCCTGGTCTTCGGCTCGATCGCCCTGTCCTGGTTCCGCAAGGCGGAGGCGCCCGCGGCCCTGCCCACCGGCTGGGTGGTCGGCTCGCCCGCCAAGAGCGACGAGGCCGAACATGGCCGCTGACCTCGCCCGCCGCCTGCGCCGGCTGGAGCGGGTGGCGGAACTGATGGAGTCGCGCTGGACCCTGCCCATCGTGAAGAAGCCGGTCGGGCTCGATGGCCTGATCGGCCTCTTGCCGGCCGGCGGCGACCTCGTCTGCGCCCTGATCGCCCTCGGCGTCCTGGTCGAGGGCGCGCGCATGGGGGCGAGCCGGGGCACCGTCGCCCGCGGCTGCCTCAACATTGGCATCGATTTCGTGATCGGCATCCTGCCGCTGATCGGCGACTATGCCGACGTGCTCTACCGCGTGAACACGCGAAATGTGGCGATGATCCGCCGCGATCTCGCCCGCAGCCACCCGGAACTGGGC
>JAYSCC010000122.1:0-7717 GCA_041915065.1 Zavarzinia sp. | reverse complement strand
TTGCCGTCCCCGCCAATTCCTGTGCAGAATGCGCCACGACAGGTGGCCCATGCCCAAGACAGTATCGCCCCCCAAGACGCCCGCCAAAACGCCCGCCGCCTTCGTCCGCGCCATCGTTTCGGTCTATGAACGGCGGGGCATGGATCCGGGGCCGGCGCTACGCCAAGCCGGCATTCCGCCGGAGGTCCTGGCGGCGCCGGACGGGCGGGTCGCCGTCGAACCTTTCGAAGCCCTGTCGAGCCTCGCTATGCGCGAGCTGGACGACGAAGCGCTCGGCTGGTTCTCGCGCCGGCTGCCCTGGGGCAGCTACGGCATGTTGCTGCGCGCCTCGCTGCCCTCGCCGGGGCTCGAAGTGGCGATCCGGCGCTGGTGCCGGCATCATGGTCTATTGACCGAAGACGTCGCCCTCGAGCTTCGGGTCGAGGGGGCGGAGGCGGTGGTCCGAGTGTATGAAGCGGTCGACCTCGGCGCGCTTCGGGAATTCTGCCTGGTCAGCCTGTTGCGCAACCTGCACGGCGTCGCCTGCTGGCTGGCGGATTCCCGGATCGCGCTGAATGCCGCGCGCTTCCCCTGTCCACGGCCGGCCCATGCCGAAGCCTATGACCTGATGTTCGGGGGCGAGATCGCCTTCGATGCGCCCGCGGCCGAGCTTCGCTTCGATGCCGCCTATCTCGAGCTTCCCGTGGTGCGCGACGACGCGGTGTTGCGCCGGCTGCTGCACAAGCCGATTTTCCTGATGGCACGGCAATATCGGCGCGACCGCCTGCTGTCACAGCGGATCAGCAGCGTGATCGCGGCTAGCGGGGCCGTCTCGCCCAGTGCCGAAGCGATCGCCGGCCAGCTCGCCCTGTCGCCGCGCAGCCTGCAACGCCATCTCCAGGACGAGGGAACCTCGCTCTTCGACCTCAAGGCCAAGGCCCGGCGGCTCAGGGCGGAAGAATTGCTGCGCCGGGGCGACATTCCGCTGAAGCGGGTCGCCCGCCTCGCCGGCTATGGCGACGAGTCGAGCTTCGGCCGTGCCTTCCGCCGCTGGACCGGGCAGAGTCCGGGCGAATTCCGCCGGCGTGCCGTCCCGGCCGATGTCCCGCCGCCGGCACGCGGGCGCGATCCGGGAAAATCCGGCAGGTGACCGGAGGCCCCGACCCTTCCTAAGGCGGGGCCTCCGCTGATCTTGCTGTAGGATCCCGATGGCGCTGCTTGCCCGCCACCGGGATCAGGTCAGGAAACTTCATTTTCGGGAGGGTCGAAAATAGGAGCCCTGATCGCCCACTATCGCGCGAACGACTGACGAGTACTGTCGTCTTCGTCTTCAGCGATGCGAACAGCCTCGGAAGGGAGTGGCGCTTTGCCCAGAACGTCGTCCGAGATCTTTTCTGCGATCATAATGGTGGGGGCATTGGTGTTGCCCCCGACCAATGTCGGCATGACGGACGCATCAACGACACGGAGGTTGGCCACGCCATGGACTCGGCAGCGTTCGTCAACCACGGCCATGGAGTCCGTACCCATTCGAGCGGAACCGACTGGATGGTAAATGGTCTCCGCATGGGCGCGCAGCCAGCTGTCCAGCTCCCCGTCACTGCGTACCGCCTCACCGGGTTCCAATTCAACGCCCAGATAGGGCTGCATCGCTCGTTGCTTGAGTACGTCACGCACGATACGCACAGCGTCCCGCATGGTCCGGCGATCGACTTCGCTCTCGAAGTAGTTCGGTTGAATGATGGCATGATCGGTAGGGTCTGCCGAACGCAAGCCAATGTAGCCGCGGCTCTCGGGCCGGAGCTGGCAGAGATGCACGGTGAAGCCATGGCCGGGCGACTTCTCGCGCCCATGGTCCTGCATCACCGCTGCCAAGAAGTGAAGCTGGACATCTGGAATTTCCAGCCCCGGCCTGGTTTTGATGAAGGCTCCCGATTCCAGTCCATTTGACCGAGCGAGGCCCTTCTTGAACAACAGATATTGCATGCCAGTGAGCGTCTGGGCGACCGGCTTGGATTGGCTATGCAGCGTAATCGGCAACAGGCAGCGATTGATCACCGTGGCATCGAGATGATCCTGGAGGTTTTTGCCGACACCAGGAAGATCGATCAATACATCAATGCCGTGCCTCTTCAATTCGGCTGCCGGGCCGATCCCCGATAGCATCAGAAGCTGTGGCGAGTTGACCGCGCCGCCCGCGAGGATAACTTCACGAGCGGCCTTCATGGTATGCCGCCGGCCACCCTGCAAATATTCGACACCGATCGCCTTGCGCCCCTCCATGATGACTCGCGCCGCCAATGCCTCCACGATCACCGCGAGGTTGGGGCGACCCAGGGCCGGCCGAAGATAGGCTACCGCTGCGCTGCAACGCCGGCCGTCCCGAATGGTCAACTGGTAGGGGCCGAAACCCTCTTGCTGACGGCCGTTGAAATCGTCCGTCTGCTTGTGACCAGCTTGGACGCCGGCCTCGACAAATGCCTCGAAGAGAGGGTTCGTCCGCTCGGCATGGCTGACGATGAGCGGGCCCTTACCACCATGGAAGGCATCGATCCCACCTTCGTTGCCCTCGCTTCGTTTGAAGTACGGCAGAACGTCGGAGTAGCCCCAGCCCGTCAGGCCAAGCTGGCGCCATTGATCGTAGTCACGGCCATGTCCGCGAATGTAAATCATGCCATTGATCGACGATGAACCGCCTAGAACCTTACCGCGCGGCCAAAACAGAGACCGCCCGTCGAGATGCTCTTGCCGTTCGGTATGGTAGTACCAATTTGCCTTGGTGCCGCCTAATAGTTTTATTACACCGGCAGGCATGTGAATAAGTGGGCTTTTATCCTTCCCGCCGGCTTCCAGCAACAGGACCTTGTTTTTCGGATCCGCCGACAATCTATTTGCCAGCACACAGCCGGCGCTGCCGCCACCTACGATGATGTAGTCGAAATCTGCCATTTTTTGCTTTTCCTCCCGGTGCAATTCAATCCGCGCGGCGACCGATGGCATCGGCCAACGCAGAGCTTTGGCGGTTTGGCGGCCGCCGAAGGCTTCCCCTTATCGTTAGGCTATCGGCTGGAGAACGGGGCCTACCCGATCGGGGAGGGGAGAATACTCTTGATTGCGCGATAATTAGGGTGTGCGGATATCGAAGAGCCTGCGTGGTGTCAGAGGTCTTCGCCCAGAAACATTCCGCAATACGGGAGGCAGGAACGTGAACGAAGCAATAAATTGGGCACAGATGGGCCCTGATTTTTTCGAGAAGATTCCTCTCGAAGATATCGATGTGTCGAATCCTGAATTGTTCCGGGACAATGTGGCTGAGAAACTGTTCTCTCGGCTGCGGAAGGAGGACCCTGTTCACTTCTGCAAGACGAGCATGTTCGGGCCGTATTGGTCCGTGACGAAGTTCAAGGATATCATCCAGGTCGAGACGAATCCCAAGGTCTACTCGTCCGACTATAGTCACGGCGGCATCACCATCATCGACAGCGAATCCAATGTCGCAGTGTCCCTGCCGATGTTCATCGCGATGGATCCGCCGAAGCATGACGTTCAGCGCAAGACGGTCAGCCCCGTGGTCGCCCCCGAGAATCTGGCGAAATTGGAAGGGTTGATCCGGCAGAGAACGGCCAAGGCCCTGGCCGAGCTGCCGGTGAATGAAACTTTCAACTGGGTCGAGCGGGTTTCCAAGAACCTGACGACGCAGATGCTGGCAACGCTGTTCGACTTTCCCTGGGAAGACCGGGCCAAGCTCACCTATTGGTCGGATGTGACCACGGCGCTGCGCGGCACCGGCCTCGTCGATACGGAAGAGCAGCGCATGGCCATTCTGGGGGAATGTGCCGCCTATATGACCCGTCTGTGGAATGAGCGGGTGAATGCCGAGGCAGGAAACGACCTGATCTCGCTCCTCGCCCATTCGGATGCGACGCGGAACATGTCGCCCGAGGAATTCATGGGCAATATCATGCTCTTGATCGTCGGCGGCAATGACACGACCAGAAATACCATGAGCGGCAGCGTGCTGGCGCTCAATACGCACATGGCGGAATATGAAAAGCTCTGTGCGAATCCGTCGCTGATTCCGTCGATGGTTTCCGAAACCATCCGGTGGCAAACGCCCCTGTCCCACATGAGGAGGACTGCCCTGGAGGACACTGAACTCGGCGGCAAGTTGATCCGCAAGGGGGACAAGGTCGTCATGTGGTACGCGTCGGGCAATCGCGACGAGGACGAGATCGAGAACGCGAATTCCTATCTGATCGATCGGGCACAACCTCGTCATCACCTGTCGTTCGGCTTTGGCATCCACCGCTGCGTGGGCAACAGGCTGGCGGAATTGCAGCTTCGCATAGTCTGGGAAGAGGCTCTGAAACGCTGGCCGAAGGCGGGTCAGATCCAGGTCGTGGGCGAGCCCAAGCGGGTCCTCTCTCCCTTCGTGCAGGGGTACGAATCGCTGCCTGTCCGCATCGCGGCGTGATCTGGTTCGTCTATTTTCGGGCGCCGCCGGATAGGCGTCGGCGCCCGCGGAACAACAACAAAGAGGCCATCAGCTCCTGTAACCTTCGGCGAGCCATCGCCGGGTTGGAGCACCAGAAGTTGGCCTGATAGCGAGGAAATAGATCATGTTCGATGTCACTTTCATTTCGCCCGATGGCCACGCCACGAAGGTGCAGGTCGCCGAAGGGCAAACACTGATGCAGGCAGCCGTTCACAATTCGGTGCCCGGGATCGATGCCGACTGCGGCGGCAGTTGCGCTTGTGCGACATGCCATGTGTATGTGGAGCCGGACTGGATCGATCGTCTGCCGCCGCAGCAGGAAGCGGAAAAGTCTCTCCTTCAGTTTGCCAATGCGGTCGAGGACAACTCGAGGCTGGCGTGCCAAATCACGATCAATGAAGGCCTGAACGGCCTGACTGTGCGGGTCCCCGTTGCCCAGCACTAACAGGGGGACGACGGCGGACGACGATAATGCGCTGGAAGTGACGCCGGTGCCAATGAGGGTCGGCAGGTCCCCGGTGCGGCTGTCACGGCAAGCATTGCCGAAGTGCCGCTGAGAACGAGGCGTTCTCTTGATGGCGCCGCCAGAGTGGCGGTTACCTGGAGAGATTTTCGGACACAAGGATTCGCGTATCCGGCCCCTCTTACCCTCCACAGCCGGTACGCCACTTGCCCCGGGCGCCTTCGTGTTGCGAAGGAATCCCGGGGCTCTTTTTTTGAATCAACGTCAACATCCGGCCTGGCTCGCCTCCGAATATTCGTCTGACCAGATATTGTCGGGGCAAGAAGCCGGCCAATAACCACCTGAGGGGAATCATATGCACGGGCTTATGCAGGATCGACAGCTTCTCATTTCTTCATTTTTGACCTTCGCCGCCAGGAATCACGGAGACCGGCAAATTGTGACGCGGACGGTCGAGGGACCGATCCACCGTTACACCTATGCCGATTGCGAGCGCCGCTCGCGCCAGGTCGCCAATGTGCTGAAGAGCTTCGGGCTCGGCTTCGGCGATACGGTCGGCACGCTCGCCTGGAACACCTACCGGCACCTGGAGCTGTGGTACGGCGTCTCCGGCTCGGGCATGGTCTGCCACACGATCAACCCGCGCCTGTTTCCCGAGCAGATCGCCTATATCGTCAATCACGCCGGCGACAAGGCCCTGTTCGTCGACTTGACCTTCGTGCCGCTGATCGAGAAGCTGGCCGACAAGCTGCCCTCGATCCGCCATTTCGTGATCATGACCGACCGGGCGCATATGCCCACGACCACGATCCCCAACGCGCTCTGCTACGAGGATCTGGTCGAGGCCGCCTCGGCCGACTTCGAATGGCCGGAGTTCGACGAGAACACCGCGTCCTCGCTCTGCTACACCTCGGGCACCACGGGCAATCCGAAGGGCGTGCTCTATTCGCACCGTTCGACCGCGCTGCATTCGATGGTCGCCAACAATGCCGATGCGCTGGGCATGCGCTCGGCCGACGCGGTGCTGCCGGTCGTGCCCATGTTCCATGCCAACGCCTGGTCGATCCCCTATGGCGCGCCCATGGCCGGCGCCAAGATCGTCCTGCCGGGCGCTGCAATGGACGGTGCCAGCATCTATGAGCTGCTGGAGACCGAAGGCGTCACTATGACCGCCGCGGTGCCGACCGTCTGGCTCATGCTGCTCCAGCACCTCGAGAAAGACGAGAACCGCAGGCTCTCCACATTGAAGCGCGTCGTCATTGGTGGTTCTGCCGCGCCACGCTCGATGATCGAGACCTTCGAGACCAAATATGGCGTCACCGTCTGCCACGCCTGGGGCATGACCGAGATGAGCCCGCTCGGCACGCTCGGTGCGCTGAAGGCGGGAATGGAGAAGCTGCCGATCGACAAGCGCCTGGACATCCAGTGCAAGCAGGGTCGCGCCGTCTTCTGCGTCGAGATGAAGATCACCGACGACGACGGCAACGAGCTGCCGCGCGACGGCAAGGCCTTCGGCCACCTGAAGGTGCGCGGCCCCTGGATCGCCGGCGCCTACCTCAAGGGTGACGGCGGTAATATCCTTGATAAGGATGGCTACTTCGACACCGGCGACGTCGCCACCATCGATTCCGAGGGCTTCATGCAGATCACCGATCGGGCCAAGGACGTGATCAAGTCGGGCGGCGAATGGATTTCGTCGATCGACCTCGAAAATGCCGCGGTCGGCCATCCCGCGATCGCCGAGGCGGCGGTGATCGGCGTCTTCCATCCGAAGTGGGACGAGCGGCCATTGCTGATCGTCGTGCGCAAGCCCGGCAAAGATGTCACCAAGGGTGAACTGCTTGCCTTTCTCGTCGGCAAAATCGCCAAATGGTGGATGCCGGACGATGTCGTCTTCGTCGAAGAACTGCCCCACACCGCGACCGGTAAGCTGCTGAAGACCTGGCTGCGCGAGCAATTCAAGGACTATAAGCTCCCGGTGACCGCGGCAGCGGGGTGAGGCATTGCCTCTTGGGGTCAGACGGGGCTCAGGCAGAGTCGGTTTGCAAAATGAAACGGAAGTGGGGGCATCAGTGAGCGAAGGGGGAGCCGCCCCAGGCTGTTGGAAGCAGCAGCGATGCTGATGAATTGCAAGAAGCGGCCGCTCGCCGATGTTCGGTCTCGGCGACGGTCCTGTGATGTTGCGCGATCGGCCCTTCAGCGAGTCATGTCTTTCCCCCCTCGCTGACGGCCAGGCGCCGGAACACGCCCGGCGATGTTCCTGTCCAGCGCTTGAAGGCGTGCGAGAAATTGGCCAGATCGCTATAGCCCAGGGTCAGGGCGATGGCGTCCAGCGTTATCGTCGCGTCGGCAAGCATGAGTTTCGCCCGGTCCCTCAACGTCTCGTCGAGAAGAGCGCTGAACGTGGTGCCCGCATTCGCCAGCCGCCGCTTCAGCGTGCTGACCGAGAGATTCATGGCTTTCGCCACCTCGTCGATGCGGATCAGGCCCGGCCGCGCCTCCAGCCGCCAGCGTACCCGGGCGGCGATCTCGTCGGGCATGCTTTGGCTCGACTGCAGGGTCTTCAGGCTGGCAACTGCGCTGTTGTAGGCAATCGGGTCGGCGAAGCGGCAGACCGTTTCCAGCGTCTCGCGCGGCACCGCAATGTAATGCATGGGCGCATCGAAGCGCAGTCCGACGGCAAGACTGTCGGGATGATCCGCCAACCCCTCAGGCATGGGCCAGGCGATGTGAAACGTCAGTTCCAGCGCCTCGCTTGACAGAATCCTCAGCAGGCGGAT
>JAYSCC010000121.1:0-7723 GCA_041915065.1 Zavarzinia sp. | reverse complement strand
CCAGAGGGGCTTCGGCCTCGGTGGCTGTTGGCCCTGCTCGTCGTCCTGGCCGCGTGGTTTTTCCTCTCGGCGGGCGGTGCGCGGGCCGCCATGCCCGCCGAAGGCACGATCATCACCAATCAGGCTTCAGCCGACATGCTGGTGCCGGGCGGCAGCGACTATCTGACCGTCTATTCTAACCGGGTCGAATTGCGGGTAGGGGCGGTCGAGGCTCTCACCCTGGATGCCGATGGGCGCCGCTTGGTCGTGCCGGGGGGGCAGGTCCATTTCGCCCATACCCTGGTCAACACCGGCAATACCGCCTCGACCTATGTCTTCTCGATCGCGGCCTTGGGGGGCGGCACGGCTACCCTGGACGGCTTTCGTCTCTTCCTCGATCGGGACGGCGACGGCGTCGTCGGCGCCGGTGATACCGAAATCGAACTCGACACGCCGGTGCTCGGCCTCGCCGCCGGTGAAACCGCCCATGTCATCGTCGAAGCCTTGATGGAGACCGGCGCTGCCGACGGCGCCGAAGCGAGCCTCACCCTGACCGCGACCACCGTGTTGCAGGGGGCGAGTGCGCACAACACGGATACCGCGGTCGTCCATGCCGGGGCCAATTTCACCGTTTCCAAATCGGCCGATGTCGCGGCGACCACCGGTGGCGGCGTCGTCACCTATCGCGTGGTCGCCAGCAATATCGCCGGTGTCGACGCCGATCCCCTGAGCGAGGTCGAAGAGGGCGGTACGCGCCGGGATGTCGTCATCGACGGGGCAACCCGGTCGGTCGTCCTGCTGCGCGATCTGATCCCGGCGAATACCGGTTTTGCCACCGGGACACTGGCGGCGACCGGAGCCGGCGTGCAGCTCCTCTGGCGGGCGGCCGGCGATCCGGCCTTCACCTATCGCACCGTCGAGGCCGCGAACATCGTCGAGGTCGCGGTCGCGGCCCCGGCGGTCGCCGCCGGCGGACAGATCGGCATGAGTTTCGGTGTCCGCGTCGACGACAGTTTCACCGGCCGGGTCGACAACAGCGGGCGCGTTTTCTTCGACACGGGGTCGGAGATCGGCCGGCGCGGCATCGACAGCAATCTCGTGCCGGTGACGGTGGCCGCCAACCGGGGCCCCGACCTCCGCATTGCCAAGAGCCATGCCGGCACTTTCGCCGCCGGGGTCGAGCAGCAATATACGATCACGGTCTCCGCCCTCGGCCGTGCCACCAGCGGTACCGTGACGGTGGTCGATACCTTGCCTGGCGGCATGAGCTTCGTCGCCGTCGAAGGGGTGGACTGGGCCTGCAGCGTGGCCAATCCGACCGGCGGCCAGGTGATCACCTGCACGACCGAACAGGTGATCACCACCGAGGCGCCGGCCGCCCCGATCCACCTGACCGTGCGGGTTCCTGAAAGTTCCCTGGGCGGCGCCGGCACGGTCGAGTTCACCAATGTCGCCCAGGTCTCGGGCGGGGGCGAACCACCGGAACTGAGCGGCGACAACGAGGCCCGCGACCCGACCACGGTGACGGCCCCGGCGGCGATCAGCGGGCGGGTCTGGTTCGACACCAACCACGACCGCCGCCACCAGACCGAGGAGGGCGGCCTGTCGGGCTGGCGCGTGCAGCTTATGGTGCCGACCGGCTCCGCTTCGCTGCTGCCGGGCGCCATTCCTGCCGCGGCCGGGGCGTCGAGCGGTGCAACTACCGCCTCCGTCGCCCCGCCGCCCGGCATGACCGTGATGAGCGAGACGGTGACGGCGGGCGATGGCACCTATGGCTTCACCGTGGCGCGGGCGCGGACCGACTATGCGGTACGTTTCCTGTCGCCCGACGGCTATCTCTACGGAACACCGGTCGATGGTGAGAGCGGCACCGCCATTTCCGGCGCCCTGCTCGATCCCGACCGCGCGACCTTGCGCAACATCGCCGTCGATCCCGGCCAGGACGTGCCGGAGCAGAGCCTGCCGGTCAATCCGACCGGGCTCGTCTATGATTCCGCCAGCCGCCTGCCGGTCAGCGGTGCCGAGATCACGGTGGAAGGTCCGGCCGGCTTCGACCCCGCCACTGACCTGGTGGGTGGCACGAGCAACCTGGTGCAGACCACCGGCAGCGACGGCTATTACCAGTTCCTGCTGACCTCCACGGCGCCGGCCGGGACCTATACGCTGAAGACGGTCGTGCCGAGCGGCTACGAGCCGGAGTCGACGACGATCCCGCCCGAAGCGGACGCACTGGCCGTTCCGGCCGGCGAAATGCCGATCGCCATTCAATCCCAGCCGACGGCCCCTTCCGCCGGCGCCAGCACCACCTATTACATGTCCTTCGTCGCCAGCGCGGACAGCCGTCCCGTGGTGAACAACCATATCCCGCTGGAGCGGGCGCCGAGTGCCGACACCCTGGTACTTCTCTCCAAGGCGGCGTCGAAGACGGTGGTCGAGACGGTGGACGTGGTGGATTACCGCCTCGCCTTGGCCAATCGCTCGGGCGGGCCGCTGGCGGGGGTGGTCCTGTTCGACCGGCCGGCCGTCGGCTTCACCTATCAGCCCGGCAGTGCCCGGCTCACCGTCGGCACCGGCGCCGCCGTCCCGGTCGAGCCGACGTTGGTCGCCAACGGCCATGGCGGCAACGATCTCCGTTTCGACCTCGCCAGTCTGACCCTGGCGGCGGACGAGGTCGCCAGCCTGAGCTACCGCATGCGGGTCAACGCCACGGCGCTGAGCGGCGACGGGGTCAACCGGGCCAACGCCACCGCGGGCGGCATCCCCTCCAACCCCGCCTCGGCCAAGGTGAAGGTGGTCGGCGGTGCCTTCGCCGACGAAGGCTTCATCATCGGCAAGGTCTTCCTCGATTGTAACGGTAACGGTATCCAGGACGACGATGTCCCGGCGGCCGCGGCGGAAATCGGCATTCCGGGGGTTCGCCTCTACCTCGAAGACGGCAGTTTCGTGGTCACCGATGTCGAGGGCAAATACAGCCTCTACGGCGTCCGGCCGATGACCCATGTCCTGAAGCTCGACGGCTCGAGCCTGCCGGACGGCGTGCTGCTGGGCGGCATCGGCAACCGCAATTCCGACCGCGGTGCGACCGATGCGCTGCTCCGCCACCAGCGGGCGATGACCCGTTTCGTCGACCTGAAGAAGGGTGAGCTGCAGAAGGCGAATTTCGCCGCCACCACTTGCAGCGACGACATCCGCGAGGAGATCGCCCAGCGCCGCAAACTGGTCGAAGCCAGCGGCGACGAAGGGGCCGCCTTGGTGCGGCGCGATTTCGAAGCCCAGGTGACGCCGGATCGGGACGGCGATTACCGCGGCCGGCCGCAATCCGGCTGGGTCGACCGGGCGAGCGGCCAGCCGGCGGCCGAGGCACAGCGGCCCGCGGATTCCGCGGCCTCCGTCTCGAGTGGCGGGGCGGCTGCCCCGGTTGCTCCGCTCGAAGAATTGATGGCGCATACCGACGCCAGCCTGGCCTTCCTCAACCTGCGTGACGGACAGGTGCTGCCCATCGCCCAGGCGTCGGTCATGGTGAAGGGGGCGCTGGGCGCCCGTTTCGTGCTCGAAGTGAACGGCCGGCGGATCGACGAGAGCCGGGTCGGCAAGCGTGCCCAAGCCGCCGCCATCGGTGCCGAGGGCTGGGAATTCGTCGGTGTCGCCTTCGACCCCGGGGAAAATACCGTGACCCTGGTGCAATCCGACGGTTTCGACAACGAACGCGGCCGGGTCACCATTCGGGTGACGGCCCCCGGACGGCTGGAGCGGATCGACGCCACGGTGCCCGAGAAGCCGATCGCCGACGGGGCGACGCCGGCCACGATCCATATCCGCTTGAGCGACAGCCGGGGCGTGCCCTTCACGCCGCGCACCCAGGTCACCATCGAGACGGACATCGGCAGCCTGATGGTCGACGATCTGGCCCCGGCCGAACCGGGTACCCAGGTCTTCCTGACCAATGGCCAGGGCGACATCCGGATCAGGCCGCCGACCGGCCCGGGCGAAGGCCATCTGACCATCGCCGCCGGCACGCTGCGTCAGCGCTTCCCCATTCATTTTGCCCCCGCGCTCCGCCCGATGCTGGCGGTCGGCCTGGTCGAGGGTGTGGTTTCGCTCTCGAAGCTCGACTTCGACGGCATGGAGCCGGTCCGTGCGGGCGACGCCTTCGAGCGGGAATTGACCGCCTATAGCAGCAGCTTCGACGGCGGCAAGGGCGGGGCGGCCGGCCGCGCGGCCTTCTTCCTGAAGGGGCGCATCCGCGGCGACTATCTGCTGACGGCCGCCTATGATTCCGAAAAGACGGTGCGCGACCGCCTGTTCCGCGACATCCAGCCGGACGAATATTACCCGGTCTACGGCGACAGCTCGGAGCGCGGTTTCGACGCCCAATCGAGCGGGCGGCTGTTCGTCCGCATCGACAAGGACGAGTCCTATCTGGTCTACGGCGACCTGACCACGGAATCGCCGGACGAGATCCGTAAGATCACTCAGTATAGCCGCTCGCTGACCGGCGTGAAAGGCCATGTCGAGACCGATGTCGCCGGCATGCCGGTCGAGGTCACCGGCTTCGCCGCCCACGACAACCTGCGCCAAGTGGTCGAGGAATTCCGCGCCAACGGCACCTCGGGCCCCTTCACCCTGCGCTATCCTGATTTCATCAGCGGTACCGAGCAGGTCACGGTCATCACGCGCGACCGCAACCAGCCGGCGCTGGTCCTCAAGGTCGAGACCAAGGAACGCTTCGTCGATTACGAGATTGACGAATTGAGTGGCCGGTTGCTGTTCAAGGCACCGATCTCCTCCCTCGATCCCGACCTCAACCCGCAGTCGATCCGCATCGTCTATGAAGTCGATACCGGCGGGCCGTCGTTCTGGCTCTATGGCATCGACGCGCGGGTGAAGCCGGTCGACGGCCTCGAACTCGGCGGGCTCTACATCCGGGACGAGGACCCGGATCAGAGCTTCACCATGCAGGGCGCCTTCGGCCAATATCGCTTCAGCGACGTGACCACGCTGACGGTCGAATACGGCCATACCAACACCGGCGCCAGCCTGGTCGACAGTGTGGTGAGCGAGGCCGGCCGGCCTTACGGCAATCTGCTCGACGCCCATCAGGGCGACGGGGCCCGCATTGCCTTCCGTCACGACGGCAAGGACGTCCGCGTCGACGTCGAATTCCAGACCTCCGATATCGGCTATGACAATCCCTCGGCGACGGTTTCCGCCGGCCGGTCCGAACTGACCGCCAAGGCCGATTGGAAGGCCGCTCAGGACCTCACCGTCGGGCTCGAAGGCCGGCGCAGCGAAGACCGCACCAACGGTGGTTTGCGCGAAGGTGTCAGCGTCGGTGCCGAATATCGTTTCGACAACGATCTGCGCGGCGAAGTCGGCCTGCGCCGCTACCGCGAGACCCTGGTCGCCGCATCGGCCGATACTGTCGGCGTCACGCCCTACAACGGCACGACGGCCTTCGGCAAGCTGACCGCGACCCTGCCGTCCGATCCCAACCTGCTCGGCTATCTCGAATACGAGCAGGACATCCTCGAGAGCGACCACCGGCTGGCGGCGATCGGCAGCGAGTATCAGGTGACCTCCTGGGGCAAGGCCTATGGCCGTTATGAATTCATCTCCAGCCTGGGCAATCTCTATTCCCTGAACAGCGATCAGAAGCGTTACGTCGCCCTGGCCGGCTTCGATCTGTCCTATATGGCCAACGGTTCGGCCTATTCCGAATACCGCATGGCCGATGCGCTGAGCGGGCGGGCGGCCCAGGCTGCGCTCGGCCTGCGCAACACCTTCGCCCTCTCGGACGACTGGCGCCTGGGCACCACGATCGAGCGGGTGGAGCCGATCAACAGCCCGAAGAGCACCCTGGCCGACGGCTATTTCTACGGCGGCGATTATTCGGGCCTCGACGAACAGTCGACCGCGGGCACCCTGGCCCTCGAATATGTCGGCAAGGGCGACGTCAAGGGTTCCGGCCGTTTCGAGCTGCGCCGCTCAGAGACGATCGACACCTTCCTGAACACCGTCGCGGTCGCCTGGAAGCTTGACGATGATTGGACCATGCTGGCACGGAACGGCATCCAGCTCGACCGCGGCCGGGCCGAAGGTGGTGGCGATGCCACGCGCTACCGCGAACAGGTCGGTCTCGCCTATCGCCCGGTCGCCAATGACGAGTTCAACCTCCTGGCCCGCTACGAGCATCGCTTCGAGGAATTGAAGGCGGCGGCCGCGACCGCCAGCACCACGACCGGCGCCACCTTCATCGACGGCGACAGCCGGAGCCGGGCCCACATCGTCTCGATTCACACCAACTGGCAGCCGGCGCCGGCCCTGGTTCTGTCCAATCGCTACGCCTTCAAATATGCGCAGGAGCGGGCCAACGGCATCGACAGTCATACCTGGGCCCAACTGCTCTATGGCCGCCTGACCTGGGACGTGACGCACGACTGGGACGCCGGCGTGCAGGTCTTCGGCCTGATGGGCGAGGGCGGCACCTATGAGGCCGGGCTCGGCTTCGAGGTCGGCTATCTTCTGGCCGACAGCCTGTGGCTCTCCGTCGGCTATAATCTCACCGGCTTCCGCGACAGCGACCTGGCCGGGGAAGAGCCGACGGACCAGGGCGTCTACTTCCGCTTCCGTTTCAAATTCGACGAAGGCCTGTTCGGCGAGGAGATTGGCCAGTGATCCGGCGGATGCTCGCAGCGCTCATCGTGATCGGGCTCGCCGGCCTGCTCGGCCTGCTGTGGGCCGGACCCGCGTCGGCCCAGTCGCGCATCATCACCAACGGCAGCTTCGAATATAACCTGAACGGCACTGCCATGGCGACCAAGGGGTCGACCGGGACGCGCTGGGTCATTCCCAGCCAAGGCTGGCAGTATTTCGACGATTCCCGCTGCCTGGGCGGCCAGAAGGACATCTGCATGGCCGGCTGGGAATCGACCCACGGCAGTTCGACCAATGGCAGCTATGCGCCGGTGCCGCAGCATGTCGTCGAAGCCGGCAACAACAAGAACAACAACACCCCGGTGCCGCAGCAGGGTAATGCCGAGGCCGAGCTGAACGCCGACAATCGCAGCCGCCTCTATCAGAACGTTTGCCTGAAGTCGGGCGAGAGCATCACCTTCTCCTACTACTATTCGGCGGAGACCGGCGCCGGCAACCAGCAGGTCATGGCCGGCATCTGGCCGCGCGGCAATACCGGGCCCACCGGCGGCGCGCTGACCTCGCAGTCCAGCGTCGTCCGTACCACCAAGGGCTGGATTCTCCAGACTGCGACCCTGACCGCGCCAGGCAGCGGCGTCTACCAGCTCGGCTTCGAGGCGATCCTGCCGGCGACCGGCGCTTCCGGTAACGAGATCGATAGCGTTTCAATCCCCCTGGCACCACTGGTCGATCTCGGCGGCAGCCCGGTCAATGCGCTGGTGGTCGAGCCACTGCCGCCGACCCCGCCGACACCGGCGGCGACCAATGCCGGGGCCTCCATCAAGATCCGCATCAACGGCCAGGTGCCGGCCGGCGGCATGAAGCTGGCATTGCGTCTGACCAGCGGCGACGCCGTGCCCGACACCGACTTCCGCCTGGGCACGCCGACCGGTCCCTATGGCACGCCGACTCTGACCCATACCGCCGGCAGCGCCCTCTGGATCGTCAATGTGCCGGCGGGTGACTACGACGCCGGCCTGACCCCGGTGCTGGGCATCGGCGGTATCACGATTCCGATGCTGGCCCTCTCGGACCTGTTGATCGAAAACCC
>JAYSCC010000120.1:0-7768 GCA_041915065.1 Zavarzinia sp. | reverse complement strand
ACGCCGTTGATGCCGTCGCGCATCTGCCCCGGCCGCGCCTCGGCCGTGACGCCCTCGAGACGCTTCAGGATACGCGGCCACAGGCGGGCGACGCCGCCCCGCCACAGGCCGGGGGCCAGGAAGGGCAGCTGGAAGGCCAGGATGTACCAGGAGCGCATGAGTTGGTTCAGCGCCGCCGGCAGCGCGGCCAGGCGGTCCCGCTTCAGCCGGTCGCGCAGGGTCGCGAAGGCGATGTCGAGCGAGGGCGCGCCGAGGGCGGTGTAGGAGGCGATACGGTGCCGCGTGCGCGGGTCGACCACCGCCTGCCAACCCTGGATGGAACCCCAGTCGTGGCCGACCAGATGGACCTTGCCGCTGGGGGCGGCATGGTCGAGCACGGTGGCGAGATCGGCCATCAGGCGGTCGAGGTGATAGCCGCGCACGCCGTCCGGTGCCGTGGAGGCGCCGGCGCCGCGGACGTCGTAGGTGATCACGCGGTGATCGGCGGCGAGATCGGCGACGACGCCGTCCCACACCGTGCTGTCGTCGGGATAGCCGTGGATCAGCACGACGGCAGGGCCGCCGGCCTTGCCCGTGACGCGGCCGGACAGGGTGACGTCGCCCGAGGCGAGGCGGAAGTTCTCGGTCATGGTCAGGCCGCCTTCGCCAAGTCGTGCCGCGCCTGCCAGCGCCGGACATGGGGCAGATCGTCGTCCAGCCACTGCGCCTTGCCGTCTGGTCCGATCACCATGAGTTCCTCGAATTTGGCGCCGACGTCGCGGAAGCCCAGATGGGGTTCGACCGCCCAGAGGCCGGGCACCGGCGCATGGTCGGAGCGTTCGGCGCTGGACCAGAAGGGCGACCAGCCCTCGCGCTTGCCGGCCCGGACCTCGCGCAGGAGTTCGGTCACGCCGCGCAAGCCGAAGCGGGCGACGGCGAAGGGCGAAGGGGCGCCTTCCAGCATCTCGACCCGGTGCGCCAGCACGCCGTAGGGATAGGCCTTGTGGCGCGGCTCGACGCCCTGGCGGCGGCACAACGCATCGACCGCGCGGGAAACCTCGGCCATGGTGCGGCCCTGGTTCAATTCGCCGACGATGAGGGCACGGTGGGCTTCGAGATCATCCAGCAATTGCTCGACCACCGGATTGTGGCCGAGGGCGCCGGAATAGCCGATGTCGGCCACGGCACCGTCGACCACCGGGGCGCAGTCGAGGATGAAGGCCGTGCCTTCCTCGATCCGGCGCAGGCCCGGGAAGAAGGCCGGGTTGAAGCCGCCGAAGACGCGCCAGGCGATCGGCCCGCGGAAAGCGGTGCGGTCGCCGAACCAGGCGAAGGGGGCGTGGAACCATTCGCGCACGCCGTGGTCGGCGGCCCAGGTCGCCATCTTCCTGGCTGCCTCGCGCTCGGTCATGCCGGGGCGCAGCTCGGCCGCCACCGCCTCGGCGCAGGCATAGGCGAACTGCTGGGCCTTGCGGAAGGCTTCCAGTCGGGAATCGGGCAGGCGGGGATCAGGATCGGTGGCACTCATGGCAGGCCCTCGCGCGGCTGGGATGAGCGGGGGCGAAATGCGGCTGGCCTCCCCCGGGGTGATCGGGCACCCTTATTACTTAGGGGTAAGTTACGCATGAGTAATGTTATGTCAATCGCCAAAAATAAGGCGGCGCGATGACCGGCCGGCGCCTGCCGCGGGCCGAGCGCGAGGCGCAGATCCTGGCCGTGGCGGCGGCGATGTTCGCCGCGCGCGGCTTCCACGCCACCAACATGGACGAGGTGGCGGCGGCCTGCGGCGTGACCAAGCCGATGATCTACAGCTATTTCGGCTCGAAACCGGGCTTGATGGCGGCTCTCGTGCGCCGTACCGGCGACCGCATCCTGGCCGAATTGACCGGTGTCGCCCTGGTCGCCGATCCGGCCGAACGGCTGCGCGAAGGGGTGAAGCGCCTGATCGCCACCCTCTATGGCGAGACCGAACCCTGGCGGGTGGTCTTCGCCGCCATGCGGGGGGAGGGACCGGCGGTCGATCTCGCCCGTGGCTACCGGGCGGCGCTGATCCATGTCGGGGTGATGACCATGGCGGCGCTGGCCCCGCCGGGCCTGGCCGAGGCGAGCGCCCGGCGCATCGTCAGCCCCTATGCCTATGCCCTGCTCGGTGCCGCCGAGGCCGGGGTGGAATGGTGGCTGCACAATCCGGGCGTCACCCTGGCCGAGACCGAGGGCACGGCGCTCAAGGTCCTGGATGCCCTGATCGAATTGGCCCGCCGCGACCTTTCGGCCGGGCGGGCCTGAGCGTCAGTCGAACAGATCGAAGGCGAGACGGCCTTCGTTCTTCCAGGCGGTGAGCCGGTTCCGCGCCGCCTCGGGGTCGAGGCCGCCCTGGTCCCGCAGGATCGCCAGCAGCGCGTCTTCGACCGAGATGCCGAGGCCGCGGCGCCCGCAGACATAGAGGTTGGCCCCGCGCCGATCGAGCCAGTCGTAGAGTTCGGCCCCGGCTTCCGCCATGCGGTCCTGGACATGGGCGGGTTCGGCATCGCGCGAGAAGGCCGTGTCGAGCCGGTCCAGCACGCCCTCGCGGCGATAGGCGGTCAGGCGTTCGCGGTGGAAGAAATCACCGGCGACATGGCGGTTGCCGAAGATCAGCCAGGCCGGGCCATGGGCCGGCTGGGCGTGCCGCTCCGCCAGGAAACCCAGGAAGGGGGCGACGCCGCAGCCGCCCGCGACCATGATCACGGGCCGTTCCGCCGGGGGCGGGTTGAAATCTTCATGGTGACGGACCGCCGCTTCGATCGTGGCGCCCTTCTCGAGGTGCCGGCACAGCAGGCCCGAGGCGGCGCCCAGATGCTCGACACCGGCATCGTCGTTATAGCGGGCGAGGCCGACGGTCAGCTCGATCCAGTGCGGATCGGCGCTGCCGATCGAATAGCAGCGCGGCGCCAAGCCTTCCGGCGTCACCATGAGCAGGTCGCCCGGGCGATAGTCGAGGGGTTCCGCGCTCTGCAGCACCAAGTGCCAGGCTTCCGAGGTGCCTTCGGTGGCGGGATCGTCCAGCCGTTCGCGCCGGACCAGGGTCAGATGCGCCGGCTGGTCGGCCACCGGGGCGGCCGCCGCGGCAGCGGTCAGGCCGAGGTTGGCGAAGACCGCGGCGCTCCAGCTCAGGAAGGCGTCGGTGGGATCGCCGTCGGCCCGCACCAGGGGAACGGTGGCGCGGGCGCCGTGAGAGACCATTGCATCGTCCAGACGCTCACCGCCGCCGCAGAAGTGGCCGTAGCGCCGGTCGCCCAGGGCGAGCAGGGCATAGGCGGTGCCGTCCAGCCGCTGGTCGCCGAGGCGGGCCACGAAATCTTCGCCCGCGGGGGGCAGTTCGCCGTCGCCGGTGGTCGAGGCGATCAGCAGCACCAGGCGCCGGCCGGCCAGTTCGGCGGGATCGACCGCGGCGAGGGAGGCGGTCGCGGTGGCGATGCCGGCCTGGCCGAGCTGGGCCGCCGTGGCCTTGGCGAGACGGGCGGCGGTGCCGGTCTGGCTCGCATAGGCGATCAGGACCTCGGCCCCTTCGGCGCCCTCGCGGGCGGCATCGAAGCGACGGCGGCGGAACCAGGACAAGGTGCCGGTCACGGTCAGGCCGCCGAGCACCAGGGCGCCAGCCAGGTTGAGCGCGCCGGACCAGCCGCCCGCCCAGGTGCCTTCATGCAGTTCCTGAATCAGCCCGGGGCCGCTCGACGCGGTCAGGCCATCGGCACTGGCGATGAAAGTATTGGCCGGTTCGGCGAGCTGGATCAGCACCAGGCCGCGGCGGAAGCTCCGCGCCATGTCGAGGTGGGAGAGGTCGACTGTCTGGGCCGCCAGGGTCAGGGCCGCGGCGGGTGTGGTGGCGCCCCCGCTCGGCGGTGGCAGGGAGGGCCGGCCGACGCCGAGCGTCATCAGGACCGCGGTCACCGGCAGCAGGGCCGACAGCGGCAGCAGGAACCAGCCGACCACACCGTGCCAGCCGAGCAGCGTATTGCGGAGCCGCGGCCAAGCCAGGAAGGGGCCGACAACGACCACGATGGCCATGGCATAGGCGGCGATCTCGACCAGGATGCCGGCGCCGATCAGGAGATTGCGGTGCAGGCTCTCGACCAGGCCGAAGAAGTCGAAGGGGGCGGCCTGGTCGGCGATCTGGGCGCCACTGTCGAGGGCATAGGTCTTCCAGCGCCCGCCTTGCACCAGGGTGACGCTGGTGCCGTCCGCCCCGGGCTTCACCAGGGTGGCCTGGCCTTGCGGGTCGGCCGCGGCGATGGTGCGCAGCAGGGCGGCGGGATCGATCGCGGCGGCGGGCGGCGGTGCTGCCCAATCGTCCAGCATCGGCTTCACGGCCAGAATGCCACCGCTCAGGATGACCAGGATGAAGATCGGCGCCAATGCGAGCGCCAGCCAACGGTGCAGCCAGCGCAACCGGGCCTTGGTAACGACACGCGACATGATGAAGTCCTGCCCTTTGAATCTACGGCCATCCTGCGCGCGTCTACCTGACATGAAGCTGAACCGGGCGTTCATCACGGGTTCAGGCGGCGGGCGCTAGGATCGCGCCATGCGCATCCTCCTGGCCTTCGTGTTCCTCCTCGGCCTCGCCCTGCCGGCGGCGGCGGACGACGATGCCGCCCGCGCGCTCGAAGAGCTGCGCGCCGGCCGCATCCTGCCGGTCGAAACCATCGTCGCGGCGGCCCGCCAACAGTTCGGTGGCGATCTCCTCGACGTCGAATTGGAAGACGAGGATGAAGGTTTCGTCTATGAAATCAAGCTGCTGGCACCGGACGGGCGGATCCTGAAGCTCGAATATGATGCCGCGACGGGCGCCCTCCTGCACCGGCGGGGCCGGCACGAAGGGGTGAAGTGAGCGATGCGGCTGCTGGTGGTCGAGGACACGCCCGAACTGGGCGAGCAATTGGTGCAGCGCCTTACCGCCGAAGCCTATGCCGTCGATCTCGCCCGTGACGGCGAGGAAGGCCAGTTCCTGGGCGAGACCGAACCCTATGACGCCATCGTGCTGGACCTCGGCCTGCCGCGGATCGACGGGCTCTCGGTGCTCAAGCATTGGCGTGCCCGCGGCATCACCACCCCGGTGCTGATCCTGACCGCGCGCGGCGCCTGGCACGAAAAGGTGCAGGGTATCGATGCCGGTGCCGACGACTATCTGGCCAAGCCCTTCGCCATGGAAGAATTGCTGGCCCGGCTGCGCGCCCTGATCCGCCGCGCCATGGGCCATGCCGCCCCGGTGTTGACCTGCGGCCCGGTCACGCTCGACACCCGCTCGGGCAAGGTCGCGGTGGCGGGCGAGGCGATCGACCTGACGGCCTATGAATTCAAGGTGCTGGACTATCTGATGCACCGCCAGGGCCAGGTCGTCTCGCGCACCGAACTGACCGAACATGTCTACGCCCAGGATTTCGACCGCGACTCGAACACGATCGAAGTCTTCGTCGGGCGCCTGCGGCGGAAGCTCGGCAACGACCTGATCGCCACCGTGCGCGGCCTCGGCTATCGCCTGGGGCCGGCGGCGTGACCATCGCCCGCTCACTCCGCTTCCGCCTGCTTGCGGGCGCCGCGGTCTGGGTCACCTTGGCGCTCGCGGTCGCCGGTTTCGGCCTGTCCGAGCTGTTCCGGGCCCATATGCAAGACCAGGTCGAGGCCGAGCTGAACCGCGACCTCGATCAGCTCTCCGCCAATCTCGAAGCCGACGACAAGGGCGCGCCCACACTCCGCCTGCCGCTCTCCGATCCCCGCTTCCAGCGCCCGCTCTCCGGCCTCTATTGGCAGATCGACGGGCCCGGGGGGACGATGCTGCGCTCCCGCTCGCTCTGGGATGCCGTGCTGCCGCCACCGGACGGCGTCCAGATGCGGCCCCATCGCCATGCCGAACTCGGGCCCGACAAGCAGTTCCTCTATATCCTCGAACGCAATGTGACCCTGGCCGACCGCGACTTGAGCTTCCATCTCGCGGTGGCGATCGATCTCGCCGACGCCATGGCCGCTTCGGCCGATTTCAACCGGGTCCTCGTGCTCTCTCTCGCCGTGCTGGCCGCGGCGCTGATCGCCGCCAGCGTCGTCCAGGTCCAGGTCGGGCTGCAGCCGCTGGCGGCGCTCCAGCACGAATTGGCCGAAGTGCGGAAGGGCGGGCGCCGCCGCCTCACCGACGACGGACCGCGCGAAGTCTCGCCGCTGGTCAAGGATCTCAACGCCCTGCTCGGTCGGACCGAGGAGGGCATCGCTCGCGCCCGGCTCGAAGCGGGCAATCTGGCCCATGCCCTGAAGACCGACCTCGCCATCCTCTCGAACGACGCCGGTGCGCTGAGCGGGCCGGAAGCGCGGGCGATCCGGGAACGCCTGGCCGCGATCCGGCGTACCATCGACCGCCACATGGCGCGCGCCCGCGCCGCCGCCACCCATGGCGTTCCGGGCAGTACGGCGGCGGTGGCCGATTCGGTCGGCGGGATCGTCCGCGTGCTGCGCCGCCTGAGCGAAGAGAAGGCGCTGGCGATCGAGACCGAGGTGCCGGCCGACCTCGTCTTCGCGGGTGATCGCCAGGACCTCGACGAGATCCTGGGCAATCTGATCGACAACGCCTGCAAATGGGCGCACCACCGGGTCCTGGTCAGCGGCCGGGCCGTCGCGGGACGGCTCACCGTGGTGGTCGAGGACGACGGCCCGGGGCTTGCCGACGATGTCCGCGACGCCGTCACGGCGCCCGGCGTCCGGCTCGACGAATCGGTGCCGGGCACCGGTCTCGGGCTTGCTGTGGTGAAGGAATTCGCTGGGCTCTATGGCGGCCGGCTGAGCCTCGATCGCTCGCCGCTCGGCGGGCTCCGCGCTGCAGTCGAGCTGCCCGCGGTCTGAGCACGTCCGGACCGGCGCGGCAGGGTGAGGGGCGTCCCTTCCGCACCGGCCCGGCTGCCTGCCGTGCGGTCGATACCGCCGGCAGCAGGGGATCAGTCGTCTTCGTAGAAGCCGGCCGCGGCGTCGCGGTGGCAGGCGACGCAATCGATCTTCGAGGCGGCACCCGAGCGTTTCCAGGCGCGGTCCGAGAAATCATGCTCGTGCCGCCACCAGCGCTGTTCGGTGATGCGTAGCACGGCGGGATCGCCGCGCCCCGCATTGGCCGTGAGATAGCTCTCGATCGCCGTCGCGGTCGCGGCCGGCAGGCTGGCGTTTTCGCCGAAGTGATCGGAGAGGTTGCCCATGATGCTGTGCCAGCTCCCCGCCGGCAGCAGGCCCGGCTGGAACGCCATGTGGCACTCGCCGCATTCCTTGGCGGTGGCGGGGTCGGTCACCGGCGAGACGCGGGAACCTTCGGCGAGGGCGGTGCTGGCGCCGGCGAGCAGCAGGCCGGCGGCCAGGATCAAGTGGCGCATGGTCAGAGCCCCGACAGGTAGGCGATGAAATCGCCCCGTTCGAGGGGCGTACATTCGCGGCCGAGCACGCTCATACAGTCGCGCGAGAAGTGCTTCTCGACATCGGCGGTGACGGTGAACCGGTCCGGATTGGTCGAGACCGCCATGGGCAGGATCTCGCGCCCGGTCCGGTAATGCTTGCCGGCGAGCCTCGGGTCCGGGCCGTGGCAGGTGGCGCAGGCCGGGGTCTCGGGCTTGCCGCCGCTATGCGGACCTATGTAGAGGGCGCGGCCGCGGTCGGCGGAGAAACCGGCGAAACCGGGACCCGCGGCGGCCGCGTAACCGTCGACGATCTCCTTGCGGGCGGCATCGTTGCCGGCCGCGAGCGCGCCGGCCGAAGCGGCGAGAAGGGCGACGGCGGCGGCAGG
>JAYSCC010000119.1:0-7768 GCA_041915065.1 Zavarzinia sp. | reverse complement strand
ATCGGCTCGATCTCGGCGGCGATCGACAAGCAGGTGCGCGACAAGGGCGGCGACGTCTTCGACACCACCTGCGACGACCTGTTCTATCGGGTGAAGGGCGAGGCCTACGGCTACTTCCTGCTGATGAAGGCACTGCGGACGGACTTCGAGCAGATCCTGACCGAGCGCGGCCTGTTGCCGCTGTGGGACGAGACCGTCGCCTCTTTCGCCGAGGTCGCCTCGTTCAATCCCTGGCTGGTCTGGAACGGCGCGCCGGCTGGCCAGCTCCTGCCCAATCACCTGATGGCCCAGGGCTTCTTCCTGCTGCGCGCCCGCACCCAGCTGCGTGAAATCACCGCAGTCCTCGACAAGTGAGGCGCGCCTTGGCACGATTTCCCGGTCTTCCGCCAAGTACCGGACCTCGATGAGCGAGATCGCACCCCGCCCCGAGACGACGCGCAAATTCCTGGTCGTCGTCGACGATACGCCGGAATGCCGGCTGGCGCTGCGCTATGCCGCGCGCCGCGCGCTGAAGACCAAGGGCCAGGTCGCCCTTCTCTATGTCATCGAGCCGATGGACGGGCCGCAGTGGCTGGGCGTCCAGAACATCATGCGCGAAGAAGCACGGGACGAAGCGGAATCGATCCTGCACGACCTCGCCGACGAGGTGCAGAAGATCGCCGCGCTGACGCCCGAGCTGATCATCCGCGAAGGCCAACGCCGGGAAGAACTGCTGCGCCTGATCGAGGAGGATCCTTCGGTGCGCATCCTGGTGCTCGGCGCCGGCACCGGCAGCGAGGGGCCGGGCCCCCTGGTCTCTGCCCTGGCCGGCCAGATGTCGGGCAGTTTCCGCGTGCCCATCACCCTCGTCCCCGGCAAGCTGACGCCGGCCGAGGTGGACGACCTCGCCTGATCAGCTCCCGTTAGTCGCCTGTCGTGAAGATCTCGGTCGGCTCGCGCTTGCCGCGCAGCACATGAAGGCCGAGGGAGCGGAGCTTGTCCGGCGCGTCGAGCTGGCGAGCGAAGGCACTGGTCGCGAGCAGGCGGCGGTCCAGTACCTTGCACAGCGCCTCGACCCGGGCGACCTCGTTCACCGCAGGCCCGATCACCGTGAAGTCGAGCCTTTCGGTCGAGCCGATGTTGCCATAGACGACATCGCCGAAATTGAGCGCGAAGCCGACCTTGAGGCCGGCAGCGCCCAGTGCCTCCGGCAGATCTTCGATCGCGGCTATCGCCTCGAGCGCGCGGCAGGCGGCCCCCAGCGCCCGCTGGCAGGCGTCGCGCCCGGCCGGGCCGGTGCCCGTGCCCTCGTCGGCCGGGAAGATGGCGAGGCAGCCGTCGCCGATGAATTTCAGCACTTCACCCCCGGCGCCATGCACTGCCAGAGTGACGGCGTCGAGATAGGAATCGAGCAGCGCGATCACCTCGCCCGGGCTCGCCAGGTCCGAGAGGCGGGTGAAGCCGCGCATGTCGCAGGTCAGGATGGCGGCGCGGATCACCTTGCCGTCACCGCGCCGGACGGCGCCGGTCCCGACCCGGCGCGCCGCGTCCCGCCCGAGATAGAGGCCGAGCAGCGTATCGGCCAACTGGCGCTGCATCGCCGTCTCGAAGCGCAGCCCAAAGAGCGGCACGAGGCCGTCGAGCCGTGCCACCTCCGCCGCCGAAAGGCCACCCGGCCGGTCGCTCGCGAAGGCGACGAAGGAACGCCGCACGGCGGCGAAGTCGAGCGGGCGGATCAGATAGTCGGTGGCGCCCACCGCCTTCAGGTCGTGCAGCACGGGAAAGTCGAGGCGGGCCTCCGGCCCTTCCAGGCGGCGGCGGAAACCCTCCGCGCCCTGATGGATCAGCCGGACCGGGCTCGCCCGGTAATAGTCCGAATTCTCGATGCCGAAACCGCGCGGAATATCCTCGAGCCCCTGGCCCCGGGTCCAGACGAAGGTCCTGGCATAGACCTGGGGATGCATGGCGAGCAGGCCCGAGGTGACGCGGAACAGGGGCAGCCCGTCGGCCGCCAGGCGCTCGCCCAGGCTGGCGATGAGCTGAGCCGGGGTCTGGCCCGCGGCGGCGGGATCGAGCAGGAAGGCGGCGACCGCGTCGCCCGCCAGGCCGGCCGGCGGGGCGAGCGGCGGCAGCGGGTCGAAACGGGCAATTTCGGCCGCGGCGGCGATCGTCTCGTCCCAGATCTGGTCGAGCGGCAGGGGGGCGTCGGACAACTTCGGCATGGCTGCCTTGCAGGGCTTCCTGTTTCCTTGATCTTAAGTCAGGCTTCAGCCATGTAGAGCCTTATCGCCCGTAATCGTCCGCCTTGACCGGACGCATGAGGAGCTTGCCATGTTCATCCAGACGGAATCGACCCCCAATCCGGCGACCTTGAAATTCCTGCCCGGGCGCGACGTGATGACCGCCGGCACAGTGAATTTCCCCAATGCGGATGCCGCCGGCCGCTCGCCCCTGGCCAAGCGCCTGTTTGCCATCGACGGCGTGGTCGGCGTCTTCTTCGGCGCCGATTTCGTCACCGTGACCAAGGACGAGAGCGGCTGGGACGGCCTGAAGCCGGCCATCCTCGGCGCCATCGTCGAATTCTTCGCGAGCGGCGAGCCGGTGCTGGCCGATGCCGCCCCCGCCCCCGCCGAAACCAAGGCCGAAGGCCCCGATTCCGAGATCGTGGAGCAGATCAAGGAACTGCTGGAAACCCGTGTGCGTCCCGCCGTGGCCCAGGACGGCGGCGACATCGTCTTCCATGATTTCGAGGACGGTGTCGTCTATCTGCACATGCAGGGCTCCTGCTCGGGCTGCCCCAGCTCGACCGCGACCCTGAAGTCCGGCATCGAGAACATGCTCCGCCACTATATCCCGGAAGTCACCGAAGTCCGGGCCGTCTGACCCTCTTGTTGCGCGTGAGGTCCCATGAGCGAAGCACTGAACGACGCGAGCCTCGACCAGCTTTTCCGCGAGGCCCGCACCCATAACGCTTGGGCGAACAAGCCGGTTTCGGAGGCGACGTTGCGCGCCCTCTACGACCTGGTGAAATGGGGCCCGACCAGCGCCAATGCCTCGCCCGCTCGCTTCGTCTTCGTCACCTCGCCCGCCGGCAAGGAGAAGCTGAAGCCCGCCCTTTCGGCCGGCAACCTGGACAAGACGATGTCGGCCCCGGTGGTCGCGATCGTCGCTCACGACCTCGACTTCGGCGAAAAGCTGCCCTTCCTGTTCCCCCATGCCCCGGGTGCCAAGGACTGGTTCGCCGCGCCCGAGGTGCAGCAGGCGACCGCCTTCCGGAACGGTACCCTGCAGGGCGCCTACCTGATCCTGGCGGCCCGCGCCCTCGGCCTCGACGCCGGCCCGATGTCGGGCTTCGACAATGCCAAGGTCGACGCCGCCTTCTTCGCCGGGACCCGGATCAAATCGAACTTCCTGGTCAATCTCGGCTATGGCGATCCCGCGGGCCTGTTCCCGCGCAGCCCGCGCCTGCCCTTCGAGGAGGCGGTCACCCTCGCCTGAGGGTGACCGGCGGAAACGCCACCCGTGAACGTATTGGCTTTCGACTGCGCCGTGGGGCCGACTTCGGTCGCCCTGTGGCGTGACGGCATTCTCGCCGCCCGCGCCGACGACGCCCGCCCCCAGGGCCAGGCCGAAGCGCTGGTGCCGATGATCGGCGGCGTCTTGACGCGCGGCGGCCTCGCCCCCGTCGGCGTCGACCGTATCGCCGTCACCCTCGGCCCCGGCTCCTTCACCGGGGTGCGCATCGCTGTCTCGGCGGCGCGTGGCCTCGGCCTCGCCACCGGGCGGCCGGTCTTCGGCCTCTCCACGCTCGAAGTGATGGCGGCCTGTCTCGCCCCCGACGCGCGGCCGACCCTGGTCGCCATCGATGCCCGGCGCGGCGAAGTCTATGCCCAGCTCTTCGCCCCCGACGGCAGCCCGATGGGGCCGCCCCAGGCGCGTGCCCTCGACGGGATCGAGAACCTGCTGCCCGCGGGCCCGCTCCGCCTCGCCGGCAGCGGCGCCATCCTGGTGGCCGAACGAGCGGGCCGCCCCGACCTCGCGCTGGTCGAAATCGCGGCCCCCGACGCCGCGGTGCTGGCCGCCCTGGTCGCCGCGCGGCCCGACACCATGCCGCCCCCGCCCGAACCGATCTACCTGCGCGCGCCGGACGCCAAGCTGCCGGCGGCTTCGTGAGCGCCGAGGCGATCCTCCCGGCCGGTCCGGAGGAGATGGAAGCGCTCGCCGCGATCCATGCTGCGGCCTTCCCCGATGCCCCACTCGATGCCGGCGAACTGGCCAGGCTCGCCGCCATGCCGGGCGCCATCGCCCTGGCGGCGGCAGGTGGTTTCATCCTGCTCAGCCGGGCCGCGGATGAGACCGAGGTGGTCACTCTGGCGGTGCTGCCGGCGGCGCGCCGGGCCGGCCTCGGCCGCCGCCTGTTGGAGACGGGCCTCGCCGCCGCGGGTGCCGCGGGTGCCGCCACCGCCTTTCTCGAAGTCGCGGTCGACAACGAGGCCGCTCTTTCGCTCTATCGCCGGACCGGCTTTTCCGAAGTGGGCCGGCGCCGGCGCTATTACCGGCGGGGCGACGGCAGCATGGTCGATGCCCTGATCATGTCACGCCCGCTCTTGCATACATGATGGCCGGGCGCCGGACGCCCGGTTCTTCCGGCAAATCTTATCCAATTCCTGATCACTTGCCCTAATTGGCGCGAAATAAAGTGCGTCTTCTTGAAAAAGGCGCGGATTGAATTGATTTCCTTAAAACGCCGCCTTATAGAACAAATGTGATTCTCATGAATCGAGATAAATCGGGTTGCGCCGGAAAGGGACCACGGTAATGAGTGACGAAAAGGCCGCCCACAGTGAGCTGCTGTCTTTGACGGCGGACATTGTGGCATCTCATGTTTCCAACAATTCGGTGCCCGTTTCCGACCTGCCCCAGTTGATTCAGCAGGTCTATGCTACCCTGGCAGGTATCGGTGCGCCGAAGGAAGAACCGGCGCCGTCGCGGCCGCAGCCGGCCGTGCCGATCAAGAAGTCGGTGACGCCCGAATACATCATCTGTCTCGAGGACGGCAAGAAGCTGAAGATGCTGAAGCGCCACCTCAAGACCGCCTACGACATGACCCCGGAAGAATATCGTCAGCGCTGGGACCTGCCGCCCGAATATCCGATGGTGGCGCCGAATTACGCCGAACAGCGTCGCGATCTCGCGAAGAAGATCGGCCTCGGCACTGCGCGACGCAAGCGCGGCCGCCGCGGCTGATCCACAGCACCGAAGCCCCGCGGCATGATGTCCGCGGGGCCGTCCAGGCAGCCCCGCAGCGGCGAATTATTCGCAGGCGAGGGTGACGCGGGCGCCGGGCCGGGTCATACTCTGGACGATTCACCGTTCGCCGTCATAGCAATCGACCATGCCCGACACGATGCCCGACCGTATCGAAAACATCTGCCTCGCCAAAGGCATGCGCATGACGGACCAGCGCCGGGTGATCGCCCGCGTGCTGTCGGAGGCGGCCGATCATCCGGATGTCGAGGAACTCTATCGCCGCGCCATCGCGCTCGATCCCAAGATTTCCATCGCCACCGTCTATCGCACCGTTCGCCTGTTCGAAGAGGCGGGCATCCTGGAGCGCCACGATTTCCGTGACGGCCGCTCCCGCTACGAAGAAGTGCCCGATGCCCATCACGATCATCTGATCGATCTTTCGACCGGCAGGGTGGTGGAATTCCGTAACGAGGACATCGAGAAGCTGCAGGAATTCGTCGCGCGTGAACTGGGCTTCCGCCTGGTCGATCATCGCCTCGAACTCTATGGCGTGCCGCTCGACCGCGCCGACAAGCGCGAACTCGACCGCGCGGCCGACATCCTGGCCCGCGGGATGCGCCGCCCGTGAGCGAAGCGGCCGTGCCGTCCCCGGGCGAGGCGGATGCCGCTGCGCCGATGCGCCGGCCGCGACGTTTCGGCGGCCAGCGCGCGCGCCGCAATCCCTTCGAATTCGCCGACGGGCCGCTGCCTGACCTGCCGGCCGCCGCGGTGCCCGGCCAGGGCCGGACCGCCCGCCTGCGCGCCACCTTCAGGCTCAGCCTGTTCGTCGTCCTGCTGCTCACCATGGTGCCGCTGCAACTCCTCGCCCTGGTGCTGGACCGGCGGGTGGCGGTCGGCCTGCCCTTCTTCTTCCACAAGCTGCTGTGCCGGGCGCTCGGTGTCCGCCTGGTGATCCATGGCAAGCGGCACAAGAAGGGCGCCGTCCTCTTCATCGCCAATCATTCGTCCTGGCTCGACATTCCGGTGATGTCCGCGGTCATTCCCGGCTCCTTCGTGGCCAAGAGCGAGATCGAGGGCTGGCCGATCTTCGGCTTCCTGGCCAAGCTCCAGCGCACCGTCTTCGTCCAGCGCGAGAAGCGCGCCCGCACGGCCGAGAGCCGGGACGTCCTGGTCGACCGCCTGCGTGGCGGCGACAATCTGATCCTCTTCCCGGAAGGCACCTCGTCGGACGGCAACCGGGTGCTGCCGTTCAAGAGCGCGCTGTTCGGCGCTGCCGAGATCGAAGTGCCGCGGCGGGACGGCAGCCTGGGTCCCGTCGTCGTGCAGCCGGTGACAGTCAGCTACACCAAGCTCCAGGGCATGCCGATCGGGCGCGACTACCGCCCCTTCTTCACCTGGTTCGGCGATATGGAATTGGCGCCCCACCTGGTCCAGGCCCTGGGTTTCGGCCCGATCACCGCCGAGATCGAATTCCACGCCCCCCTCACCGTGACCGAGGCGGGCAGCCGCAAGGCCTTGGCCAAACACTGCGAAACCGTGATCCGGGCCGGCCACGCGCGCCAGATTCAGGGCCAGTTCGGCTGAAACGGCGGCCCCGCCAGGGGCAGCCAATCTTGACTCTTCCGCGTCGCAACCTTAATTGTTTGGGCTGTTGGATTGCACCCGGCCGTCAGGTCGATACGGCAGGCCCGCAGGCGGATACCGCCGCGACGACCTCCGCGATCACGGGTAGGACGGCGCGGGTATTTGCCCAGGGAACAGGCTCTCGGTGGCCAAAAAGCTCTGTATCAAGACGTACGGCTGTCAGATGAACGTCTACGACTCCGGTCGTATGGCTGATCTCCTGGCCCCCATCGGTTACGCCACGACGGAAGACGCGGCCGAAGCCGATCTTGTCATCTTGAACACCTGCCATATCCGCGAAAAGGCGGCGGAAAAGGTCTATTCCGACGTCGGCCGCCTGCGTGACCTCCGGTCCGAACGGGAAGCCGGCGGCGGTGCGCCCATGACCATCGCGGTCGCCGGTTGCGTCGCCCAGGCCGAAGGGGCGGAGATCATGCGCCGGGCCCCGGCCGTCGATCTCGTGGTCGGCCCCCAGGCCTATCACCGCCTGCCCGAGCTGATCGCCCGCGCCCATCGCAGCCGGGGCGAAGCGCTGGATACCGATTTCCCGGTCGAGTCCAAGTTCGACCACCTGCCGCGCCAGCACCAGGTCGAGGCGTCGGCCGCCTTCCTGACCATCCAGGAAGGCTGCGACAAGTTCTGCACCTTCTGCGTCGTGCCCTATACAAGGGGCGCCGAAACCTCGCGCCCGGTTGCCGCCGTGCTCGAAGAGGCGCGGCACCTGGCTGGCCTCGGTGCGGTCGAAGTCACCCTGCTCGGCCAGAACGTGAACGCCTATCACGGCGAAACGGCGGAAGGCGGCACCTGGTCGCTCGGCCGCCTGGTCCATGCCATCGCCGAGATTCCGGGGATCGAGCGGATCCGCTACACCACCTCGCACCCGCGCGACATGGACGACGAACTGATCACCGCCCAC
>JAYSCC010000118.1:0-7770 GCA_041915065.1 Zavarzinia sp. | reverse complement strand
CCCAGCGGCTTGATGCCGACCCGGCGGCGCTTGACGCCGTCCTTCAGGGCGGCGAGCACGCGGGCGGCACCGGGGAAATCCGCCGCCTCGCGCCGGCGCTTCGGCACGGTCCAGGCGAGCGAGGCTTCGATCGGGTCGGTCGTGGTGTCGATGTCGTGGCCATAGAGGCAGAGCCCGGCTTCGAGCCGCAGGCTGTCCCGCGCGCCGAGGCCGATGAGCGCCACTTCCGGCTGGTCGAGCAGCGCCTTGGCAAGCTCCACCGCACGGTCGGCCGGCACCGAAATCTCGAACCCGTCCTCGCCGGTATAACCGGAGCGGGAGACCAGGCAAGGAATCCCGGCGATCTCGATCGGCGCCGCGGTCATGAAGGAGAGCGCATTGGCCGCCGGCCCCAGGCGCGCCATCACCGTCTTGGCTTCCGGCCCCTGGAGCGCCAGGAGGGCGCGATCGTCGAGCCTGGTCAGCACCGCCTTGCCGGCGAGCTTGGCGGCGATATGGGCGAAATCCTGGTCCTTGCAGGCGGCATTGACGACCAGGAACAGGCGGCTGCCGTCCGTATCGTCGATCGGCCGGGTGACCATGAGATCGTCCAGAATGCCGCCGTCTTCGGCCATCAGCAGGCTGTAGCGGATCTGGCCGGGTTGGAGCCCGACGATGTCGCCCGGCACCAAGCTCTCGAAGGCCTTGGCGACGTCCGGGCCCTCCAGCCAGGCTTGCCCCATGTGGGAGACGTCGAACAGGCCGGCGGCGCTACGCGTGGCCTTGTGCTCGGCCAGGATGCCGGCCGGATATTGCACCGGCATGGCATAGCCGGCGAAGGGCACCATCTTGGCGCCCAGCGAAACATGCAGGTCGTAGAGCGGGGTGAACTTCAGATCGGCGTCATGGCCCAAGGCTGCTCTCCGCGAAAATAGGTGCCGCCCGGGCGAGTGACCGCCCGAACCGCCCCCTCTGTCGGAGAACCTGAGAGATTGACCGGGCGGCCGAAGCCGCCGGCTTACCCCTTGGGTGAGGCCGCGAGACCGAAGCCGCGCGCCTGCTTTCCAGAGTGCCGTCTTCCCTGCGGTCCTTCTGCCTGAGAGTTTCCGGGGCGGTTGCTCCTTCGGCGCCGGGAAAACCCGGTCTCTCCCACAGGGAATATGGTTCGTCGGAATCCGGCTGACCCCGACGCCGCCAGGATAGGTGAGCGCTGCAATGCGTCAATGGGGAGATGTCGTTAATCGACAAATTGTTTTTCCCTGATGCGGCGGCGCCAAATCGGGCAATATCCGGCCATCATGACCGAAGCCGAGATCCCCTCTCCCGCCCTCGAGACGCCCGAACCGGAGCCCTGCCCGCGCTGCGGCAAGCTGCCGAAATACTGCGTCTGTGCCGGCATCGCCCCGATCGCCAACAAGATCGAGGTGCTGATCCTCCAGCACCCGCAGGAGCAGGACAAGGACCTGGGCACGGCGCGCCTGACCGCGCTCCACCTGAAGAAGGCGCAGTTCAAGATCGGCCTGTCCTGGGCCAGCCTGAGCAAGGCGCTGGGCGGCGAGGTGATGCCGTCGCGCTGGGCCGTGCTCTATCTCGGCTCGGTCGACATGGCGAGCCTGCCGGCAGACCGTGATGTGGTCGCGGTCGACATCAAGGGCGTGCCCCTGGCCGACCAGGAAGACGCGCTCGACGGCATCCAGGGCGTCATCCTGCTGGACGGCAACTGGCAGCAGGCGAAGACGCTGTGGTGGCGCAATCCCTGGGTCCTGAAATGCCGCCGCCTGGTGCTGAACCCGGCCAAGCCGAGCGCCTACGGCAAGCTCCGCAAGGAACCGCGCAAGGAAGCGCTCTCGACCCTCGAATCGACCGCCCTCCTCCTCGCCCGCCTCGAAGGCAGGCCGGAGATCGAGACCGAGATGCGGGCGACCTTCGACAAGCTGCTCGCGGCCTATAAGGCGGGCCAGCCCAAGAAGGACTGGCGCCGCCGCCCGCGCAAGCGCTGATACCTCAGCGCTTGGCGCCGAAAGTGCCGCTCATCTCGCTGGTCGGCGTCGCGACATACCAGCCGCCGCCTACCTCTTCGAGCTGGCTGCCGTAGAAGGTCCCCGCGAAGTCGGCGAAATTGCCGGCCCCGAGGGGCGCGCCGTTCATGGTGGCGCTGAAGGTGCCATCGTTGGTGGTACCCTGGAAGCCGGGGGCCGACGGCGGGCCGGCGTTCAGGATCGTCGCATTGGCGAAGGAGAGGGTCGGGCCGGGGCCGAGGTCGGCGCCGGTCTCGGGATCCGCCATGCGCATCCCCGTGATGTCCGCGCCGATGCGGCCGGAGGCGAAATCGGCGGTCAAGGTGATGTCCGCCTTCAGCAATTGCAGGTCATAAGGGCTGGTCGGGCCGAGCAGCCCGCCCACCGTGGTGCCCCGGTAAGTCGCGGTGACCAGCCGCGCCCCGGCGGAAAGATCGGCCGCCGGGGTGCCGATCGGCCCGCCCTCCGCCGTGATCGTCGAAGCGTCGCTGGCATCGACGATGGCCCAGAAGCCGAAACGCATGAATTCGAGGCCGCTCGCCGGGCTGGCGTCCAGGAAGACGGCATGGCCATCGGCGAAATCGGTGCCGCCACGCGAAACGTCGTCGGTCTTCGAGACCGCCATGCCGGCGAAGACGCCGGCTACCGGCCCGAAACTGTGGAAGGTCGCGACGATCTCCGGCCCTGCCGTCGACGGCCGGCGGTCGAGCGTCAGCACGAGATCGCTGCCCGCCTTCGACAGTTGAGCCTCGTGATAGGCCCGGTTCAGCGCCACCGTGCGGGCGCCGCCGATGCCGTCTTCCGCCCCCGGGGCATTGGAGAGCCGAACGCCGGGCTCGATCGAGCCACTGGCGGGCACCAGATCGACGATCGCGGGCGGTGCGGCGGGCGGGAACACTCCCGACAGGAACGATTGTCCGTCGCCATTCCCGTTGCATCCCGCGAGCAGCGGCATAGCCGCCAATAGTAAGAAGACCGTCCCCCCGGACGGCCGGATAACCGACGACAACATGCGCGAGCCCCCCAGCCTGGCATGAATGCGATGGAATGGGCCGGCGGCCACCGCCGCAGACCCGCCATCACGGTAACGTGTCGCCGAAAAGCGGCATAGCGGCCTGTTGCGCTCCCGTAGGCAGCGCACCGGCTTTCCCGCCCGATTTGGCGGCCATGGACGCTGCGCGGGGCAACCGCCGCCCTGGAAGCCGATCGAGTGGTCAGACGCTCCTGGTCAGGCCGCCGTCGATCCGGATGTTCTGGCCGGTGATATAGGCGCCGCCGGGGCCGGCAAGCAGGGCGATCAATTCGGCCACTTCCGAGACCTTGCCGTAGCGGCCGAGGGGGATGCGGGCGGCGATCGCCGGCTGTTCCGGGAAACTGTCGATGAAGCCGGGCAGCACGTTGTTCATGCGGATATTGTCGGCGGCATAGCGGTCGGCGAAGAGCTTGGTGAAGCCGGCGAGGCCGGCGCGGAACACGGCCGAGGTCGGGAAGGCCGGGTCCGGCTCGAAGGCGGCGAAGCTCGAGATATTCACGATGGCGCCGCCCTTCTGCGCCTGCATGATCGGCGTCACCAGCCGGGTCGGCCGGATCGCGCTCAGCAGGTAGGTGTCCATGCCGGCGTGCCAGTCCTCGTCGGAAATCTCCAAAACCGGGCCGCGCGGGCCGTGGCCGGCGCTGTTCACCAGGGCATCGACGCGGCCCCAGCGTTCCATGGTCAGATCGACCAGGCGCTTCAGGTCGTCAGCCGACTGGTTGGTGCCGGTGACGCCGATACCGCCCAATGTCGCGGCCAGGCTCTCCCCCTTGCCGGAGGGCGAGAGGATCGCCACCCTGAAGCCGGCCTCGGCGAGACGGCGCGCCGCGGCGGCGCCCATGCCGCTGCCCCCGGCGGTGACGATCGCGACCTTGTCCATCCTTCTTCCTTCCTGCCGAAATCTGGTCTCGGCCTATAGGTCTTGTGGCGCTCCGGCCACGAGCGCGCGCAGGATCCAGTCCCTGGTCTCGGCCGGGTCGATCACGGCGTCGATCTCGCCGAAGGAGGCCATGTTGATCGCCTTGCCATTGGCATATTGCTGGGCCACCAGGCGCTCGAACAGGGCCTTCTGGGCGGCGGGATCGGTCTCCGCTTCCAGCTCGCGGCGGAAGCCCAGACGGACCGCGCCTTCGAGGCCCATGCCGCCGAATTCGCCGCTGGGCCAGGAGATCGTGAACAACGGCCGGTGGAACGAGCCGCAGGCCATGGCCTGGGCGCCCAGCCCATAACCTTTGCGCAGCACGACCGAGAGCACGGGCACGGTCAGGGCGGCACCGGCGACGAAGAGATCGGCGGCGCGGCGCACCATGCCCTCCGCCTCGCAGGCGGGGCCGACCATGAAGCCCGGCGTGTCGATCAGGCTCAGCACTGGCAGGTGCCAGCGCTCGCAGAGCTTGAGGAAGCGCGCCGCCTTGTCCGCCCCCGGGCCGTCCACGGCACCGCCGAGGTGGCTCGGATCATTGGCGAGCAGGCCGAAGGGCCGGCCGCCGATCCGGACCAGGGCTGTGATCATGCCCTTGCCGAAGCCGGCGCGGAGTTCGGTCACGCTGGCGTTGTCGCACAGGCCCTCGATCACCTTGCGCACGTCGTAGACGCGGACGCGGTTCTCCGGCACGGCATGGCGGAGTTCGCGCTGGTCCTGATAAGTGAAATCGGCGACTGGGCCCTGGAAATAGGAGAGCAGGCGGCGGGTCGCGGCGACCGCCGCCGCCTCGTCCGCGACCAGGAGGTCGATATTGCCGTTGGCCCATTGCACCGCGGCCGGCCCCACTTCCTCCGGCCGGAAGCTGCCGAGGCCGCCGCCCTCGATCATCGCCGGCCCCGCCATGCCGAAAGAGCAATTTTCGGTCGCGACGATCAAATCGGTGCAGCCGAGCAGGGCCGCATTGCCGGCGAAACTGTAACCCGAGACGACGCCGACGGTCGGCACTAGGCCGGACAACCTCGCGAAAGTGGCGAAGGTCGGCACGTCGAGCCCGGCGACGCCGACCCAATCGGTATCGCCCGGCCGCCCGCCGCCGCCCTCGGCGAAGAGCACCACCGGCACCCGCCATTCTTCGGCCAGGTGGAGGACCCGGTCGGTCTTCTTGTGGTTCATCATGCCCTGGGTGCCGGCCATCACCGTGTAATCATAGGCGAGCACCAGGCAGCGCGATTTCTCCGCCCCGAAGGCGTCGGCGCCGATGGTGCCGATGCCGGTGATCAGCCCATCCGCCGGGCTTGCCTGAATGAGGTCGTCGAGGCCGCGGCGGCGGCGTTGGGCGGCCAGCAGCAAGGCGCCATATTCGACGAAACTACCGGGGTCGAGCAGGTCCACCACATTGGCGCGGGCGGTGCGCTGGCCGGTCTTCTGCCGGCGGGCGACCGCGGCCGGACGGTTCTCGTCCAGCCCCGGGGCGTGACGCGCCAGGACTTCGGCAAGGTCCGGACGAATGTGGCCGGGATCGCGGATCGCCGCCCCCTCGCCCGCCGCAGCCGCCACCTCCGCCGGCTCGACGAAGGCGATCGGTGCCGCCTCGATCACGATGGCGCCGGGCGCCGCCGCGAAGCCGCGCAGGAGACCAGCGACCGGCGCGGTCACCACATGTTCCATCTTCATCGCCTCGATCACGGCGATAGGCTCACCGGCCGCAACCGCCTGACCGAGCGCCACCTCGAAGGCCGCGAGCTTGCCGGAGAGCGGCGCCGCCACCGCGACCGTGCCTTCCGGCGTCGCCATCACGGGCGCCGCGGCCCGCTCCACCGCCCCGGCGAAAAAGCCGCCGGCCTCGGCCGGGGCAACCAGATCGGCCAGGTGGCGTTCGACAAAGCGATTGTCGAACACGCCCGCCGCCACTTCCGGCCGGGCCAGCACGCGGCCGAGGAAGCCGAGGTTGCTCGCCACCCCCTCGATCCGGACCTGGCGCAGCGCCCGTGCCACGAGGCCGACCAGGCGGGCGGGATCATGGCCCGGCGCGCTGACGATCAGCTTGGCGATCAACGGATCGAAGGCCGGATTGATGCCGTAACCGGCATAGCCCGCGGCATCGACCCGAAGGCCCGGCCCGCCCGGCATCTCGAAGACGGCGATGGTGCCGCCCGCTGGCTTCGCCGTACCGTCCGCCGCCACCGTTTCGAGATTCAGGCGAAGCTCGACCGCCTGGCCACGCGGCACGACGCCGTCGAGCCCCAGGGCCGACAGCGGCTCGCCTGCGGCGAGGCGGATCTGGGCCGCGACCAAGTCGACGCCGGTCACTGCCTCGGTCACCGTATGTTCGACTTGGAGGCGCGGATTGGCTTCGATGAAGCGGAAATCCTCTCCCTCGACCAGGAATTCGACCGTGCCCACGGTCCTGTAGTGTGCCGCCCGGGCGAGCGTCAGTGCGGCCTGACACAGTTTCTCGCGAAGGTCCGGATCGAGACCGGGGGCCGGCGCGAATTCGACCAGTTTCTGGTGCCGGCGCTGGAGGCTACAATCGCGTTCGAACAGATGGGCTACCGCGGCACCATCGCCCAGGATCTGCACCTCGATATGGCGCGCGGCGGGCACGAAGCGCTCGACGAACAGGCTGTCGTCGCCGAAGGCGGCCTTGGCTTCCGACCGGCAGCGGGCGAAGGCTTCCGCCATGTCTTCCGGCTTGTCGACGATGCGCATGCCACGCCCGCCGCCCCCGGCCGCCGCCTTCACCATGACCTTGGCGCCGGGACCGAGCTTGCGCAGGAAGGCTTCAGCGCAGCCGACATCGACCGCCCGCGCCGTGCCCTCGACCACGGGGACCCCGGCCTCGACCGCCAGGCGCCGCGCCGCCACCTTGTCGCCGAACAGGGCCAGCGTCTCGGCCGAGGGGCCGACGAAACTGATGCCGGCAGCGGTGCATTCGGCCGCGAAGCCGGCATTCTCGGCCAGGAAGCCATAGCCCGGATGGATGGCATCGCAGCCGGCGGCCTTGGCCACCGCCAGGATCTGCGCCCCGTCCAGATAGGGCGCGACGCCAGAGCCGGTGAGTGGCACCGCCTGGTCGGCGGCGGCGACATGCAGCGAACGGGCGTCGTCCTCACCATGGACGGCGACACTCTCGATCTCCAAGGCGGCACAGGCGCAGGCGATGCGGATGGCGATCTCGCCCCGGTTCGCGATCAAGATACGCTGAAACACCACCTGGCCTCCCTCTTGTCTTGCCGGCACGCTGGGTCTTTCCGAATTCGCCTGCAAGGCCCGCGACGCGACCAAGGTCGGAGGCCGGGCCGGAAGCCCCCGAAAGCGCCATTTCCGGGGTGCAGGGCGGCCATGTGCGGGGCCATTTGTCCCGCTCTCGCATTGACTGCGGCGTGCCGAGCGATAGGCTGGGCCGAGCTATGTCCCGCGGGAAGATCGAGTCTAGAGTGATGGGCAAGGATTACATGAATTACAGTGCCATGGTGCAGGACGCGCTTCGCGGCGTGGTCCGTTTGGCGCTGAACCGGGTGGCCGCCCAGGGCCTGCCGGGCAACCATCACCTCTATCTCTCGTTCAAGACCTCGGCCCCGGGCGTCGACATCCCGGACTATCTGCGCGAGCGCTATCCGGACGAGATGACCATCATCCTCCAGCACCAATACTGGGGCCTGAAGGTGTCCGACGAGGGCTTCGAGGTGCAGCTCAATTTCAACAAGATGCCGGAGCGGCTGGTCATCCCCTTCGATGCCATGACCGGCTTCTTCGACCCCTCGGTCCAGTTCGGCCTGCAGTTCCAGCCGACCGGCGAAGCCTCGGCCCGCCCG
>JAYSCC010000117.1:0-7799 GCA_041915065.1 Zavarzinia sp. | reverse complement strand
CAGCCGCTGGGCAACGTGCCGGAGAAATTATCCTGCGACGCCGTGAGCGTATAGGTGTCGGCGATGTTGGAGGCGATATAGAGCGGGAAGGTCACGCTGCTGCCGGCCGAAGCCGTCAGCGTGGTCTGCGGCGCGGCGGCACCCTTCAGGGCCAGGGCCGCGTCGTTGGCCAGTGTGACCTCGGCCGCCGTCAGGATGGTCAGCGTGTCGGCCACCGTATCCGACTTGGTCGGATCGTTGTTCGACGTCGCGGTATAGACCGTCGTGAACGGGCCGCCGGCCGGTGCGCTGGTCGGCAGCGTCGCCTTCACCACCACCGGATAGCCGCAGCGATGCAGCACCGTGTCCTTGACCAGCGGCGCGACGCAGGACGGATCCGTGTCGAGGGCCGGGATCGGCGGCGTGGTGGAATTGGTCAACGGGGTAGCCCCGTCGGCCTGATAGAGCAGGAAAGTCGTCCCGACCGGGAAATCGGTCGAGGTCTGGGTCAGCTTGAAGGTATCGGTGCTGTTACCCGTGTTCCACACCACATCGGTATAGGACACGGTCTGCCCGGCCGCCGCCGACGGGATGTTCACCGGCTCACCGGTTCCGTTGGCGCTGTTCGCGATGCTGCCGTTGATCACCACGCCCGTCGCCAGAGTGACGTCATAGGGCACCTGGGTGGTGGTGCAGGTCTGGCTCGTGTTGGTCGCCGTCGGGCAGCTGTAAGTCGCCTGGTTGGTGGTCTGGGTGCGGCCGACGACGGGCGCGTTGACCACGCCGGCGACAGCGACCGTGCTGACCTTAACCTGGAAAGTGACCTGCTGGGTGCTGTTCGGCGCGACCGCATGCAGAACGACGGTCAGCGTACCGGCCGACGCACTGTCGGTGGCGCTGGTGCCGGTGGTCGAGAACGAGTAGTCGATCGACTGGGCACCGGCGGTCTGATCGTTGCCGTCGCTGGCATCGCTCATCGCCGTCGCACCGGAAGACGACCAGCGCCCCGAACCCGGCAGATAGAGCAGGCCCGAGGTCGGCGCGTTGGCGGTGCCGAAGACGTCGGTGATGGTGACGTCACCCGCCGCGTTGCCGGTATTGTTGACGGTCAGCGTGTAGCTGATGGTGCTGCCCGCCGGCCCGCTGGACGCACCAGAGATCGCCTTGACGATGCTGAAGGCGGCACCATTGGTGACCTGCAGCGTGTCGGTGTTGACCACCGGCGTCAGGGAGGGGTCGGCGACGCTGGTGCCGGTGATGGTGAGCGAAGCGGTATCGGCCGGGGTCGCGGCGGCCGATACCGGAACCGCGATCACCAGCTTCAGGTCGGCACCGGCCGCCAGCGTGCTGGTGGTGAGGGGCGAACCGCAGGAGCCGAGCGAGGCCCCGGTGGGCTGGCCCGAACCATTGTCGAGATAGACCTCGCAGCTCGTCGCCGCGGTGCCGGTGATGGCGCTCAGGGTCAGCGTGAAGCTGTCGGCCGCGTTACCGGTATTGGTCAGGATATGCGGGAAGTAGACGGTCGTGCCCGGCGCACCCTGCTTGGTGTTGTCCTGGGTCAGCGTGAAGGCCGCCTTCGGCAGAACCTTGGTCTCGACCGTGTTCGACTGCGCCGTCTGACTGGCGCCGAGGGCGTCCAGATAGGTCGCCGAAGCACTATTGGTGATGATCGTGCCGGCCGCCGGTGCCGCCGCCAGTGCGACGCCGCCCGTGCCGATCACGGCCGCCATCGCCAGCAGCCAGAGGCCGAGCAATCGGCTCGACCAGCGCCCTCTCAACATGTCACTGCCCATCTTAGCCCTCATGTGATCGAGGCGGACCGACTTCCCGGCCGCCCCTTAGTCCCCAAATCGAATGAACCGAGGCCCGTCAGGGTGCCCCACCCGACGCCTCGTCGACCTTGATCCGTGCCTTGACGTGGGCGCGCTGCCCCGTAGCCTGAATGCCGACGACCCAGCGGAGGGCGCGATATTCGGCCAGCGGCACTGGAACCTTCTCGGTGCCGCCCCCCGGCTTTTGGACCTCGCGCATCAGCGGGACCGGCGCAAAAGTCTTGCCGCCGTCGATGCTGGCCTGCACCGCCGCCGGTGCCGCCGAGCCGCCGACATAGGTCGTCCCGGCCGGAATCGGCAGGTTCAGCACCTGCCCTTTCAGCGGTTTGCCGGATTCATTGACGCTTTCGACGCGATATTCGATGAGATCGCCGGGGCGGGCCGTCTCGGCGGGGGTGAAGACATCCTCGCCGCCTGCGCCCTTGGTCACCAGCCAAGCCGTCAAGGTCACTTTGACGGGGGAGGTTTCGGCCGGCGCGGATGGCGTCACCGAAAAGCCGGATGTGCCGGTCGTCCCCGTGCCGGGTGCCTGCGCCCACGACACCGTTACACCGAAAGACAAAGAGGTGATCGCCAGGGCGAAGGCTATGCGCCTCAGCCCCTTCACATAGGTCATGACACCTGCCCCTGAAAATGCGCAAAACCACTCTCGAAGAGGCGCCCCGCCTCCACGCTCTCCCGCACAGACTGCTCGCAATCACCAACGCAGGGCGGCCTGCCACAGCCTCCGGCGGTACCAATCGAGCCAACTGTGAGTCGATGTTAGACAATATATAAAAAATGGCGAATCAATTCGTCGTTAACGAACAATTTTTGACAGCACAGTGCCTGTGTTTTCACGCGCCCATCGGCGGCGTGCCCCGGCTCACGGGGGGCCGTAAGAGCAGGGCATCGGCCCGCTCGGCGACCCGGCCACAGCCACGTCGAGGCGCAGAAGGTCGTCATCCGACGGTGTCTGCCGCGCCGTCTCTCCCTTCAGGAATAGAGGCCGGGGGTGGGCACCGCGCCGGTCAAGACGAAGCTGCCGATCTCCTTCAGCTTGTAATCCAGTGGATCATGCAGGGTGTGGGTGCGGATATTGCGCCAGAAGCGATCGAGCCCGTATTGGGCGGCGGTCGCCCGCGCCCCGGTCTGCTCGAACAGGCGGCTGGTGATGTCGAGCCCGGCGCGCGCCGCCGCCACCTTGAAGGTAGCGATCGCCAGTGCCGCCTCGCCCCGCTCGGCCGGGGTCACGGCTTCGCCCCGGTCCCAGGCCCTCTGCAAGGCAGCCACCGCCAAGGTGGAAAGCGCCTGGGCGCCGGCCAGCCCGACCTGCAATTCGCCGTAGCGCAGTTGCAGATAGGAATCCTCGACCGTGCTGGCGGCGCCGGAGGCCGGCCAGGGCTGTGATTTCTCGCGCGTGAAATCGACCGCGGCGGCGAGCGCACCTTCCGCGATGCCGAGATAGAGCGTGCCCAGGATCGCCTGCGCCAGGCAAGCACGCAGGGTGGCCCGCGGGCTGCCGCCGGGACCCGGCGGGCCCAGGATCTCGGCGCCGTCGACCGCCACCGCCTCGAAGGTCACCGTACCGCTGTCGGTCTGGCGCTGGCCCATGTTGTCCCAGTCGTCCAGCACCTTGATGCCGGCCCGGCCGGTCGGCAGGGCCGCGATCCGTAGCGTTCCATCGGGGTCGAGGGCGGAGACCAGCAGATAATCGGAATCGGTCGCCCCTGAGCAGAAGCTCTTGGTCCCGTCCAGGCGGTAGCCGGCGCCGTCTGGCACCAGGCGCGTGCGCGGATCACGCGGGTTCAGGGCATTGCCCCAGAACCAGCCCTGCCCGACCGTGGCGCGCAGCAGGCGCTCCTGCTGTTCGGCCGAGCCATAGAGCAGCACCGAAGCGACCTGGAGATGCTGGAAGGCGAAGAGATGGCCGAGGGAAGAATCGACCTGGGCGATCAGGCGCACCGCCTCGAAGACGGAAGCCCAATCGGCGCCGACGCCGCCGAAGGCCGCCGGCACCGCCAGGGTGAGCAGACCAGAGCGCCGAAAGAGGTCGCGTTCCGCCTTGGCCGTGCCACCCGCGCGGTCACGCGTGACCGCGGTTTTGGCCAAAGCGCCGCGGACTTCGGCCAGAGCGGGCCGCCAATCGCCCCCCTTATTTGCATCAATATTCTGTGCAAAACTCATTTTAGCACCTTATGCAGGTTGTCTATAAGACATGTGCTGACATCGGTGTATTTATCCAACTCAATCCGTTCACATAGACTTGCGGAATTGTGAATTAACGCCGGTCAGTTGCCGCGCAGCCGTCCGAGATATGTCAGCCGTTGCGTTTCTGTCGCCCCTCATGTTCCGGCCGCCGGTGGATCGCCATGAGGCCGAGCACGGTCAGGGCGGCGAAGCCGGCGCCGGCGAGGAAGGTCCCCTGCGGCCCGGCAAAGTCCCAGAGCGCGCCGGCCAGGAGACTGGCGAACAGCAGGGCGAGGCCGGTGACCAAGTTGAACAGGCCGAAGGCCGTGCCGCGCAGTTCGGCCGGTGCCGTATCGGCGACCAGCGTCGCCAGCAGGCCCTGGGTGAAGCCCATGTGCAGGCCCCAGAGGGCGACGCCGACGCCGAGCGCAACGATCCCCCCCGCGAAGGCGAGGACGAGATCGGCCGCGACCAGCAGGATGAGCCCGGTCAGCAGGATCACCGTCCGGTCCATGCGGTCGGAGACGATGCCGACCGGATAGGCCGAGAGCGCATAGGCGAGGCTCATGACCACCATGACGGCGGGCACAAGGGCCGGCGGCAGGCCGACCGACTGCGCCCGCAGCACCAGGAAGGCTTCGCTGAAACGAGCCAGCGTGAAGACCGTGGCGACCACGACCACGCGCCAGTAGGCCGGCTCGAGCTTGGCCAGTTCGGCGCGGCGAAGCGGCATGCGGACGCGGCCCGCCACGGGCGGCCGGGCCGGTTCCCGGACCGCGGCCACCATCACCGCGACCGAGAGCACGGCGGGAACGACCGCGACCCAGAACACCGCCTTGAACTGGTCCCCCGTCAGTGCCATCAGGCCGATCGCCAGCAACGGACCGGCGAAGGCGCCGACGGTGTCGAGCGACTGGCGCAGCCCGAAGCTGGCGCCCCGGAGTTCCGGCGGTGCCAGGTCGGCGACCAGGGCATCGCGCGGCGCGCCCCGGATGCCCTTGCCGACCCGGTCGACGAAGCGGGCGGCGACCAGCCAGCCGAGCGAGCCCGCCAGCGGAAAGACCGGTTTGGTGACCGCCGCCAAGCCATAGCCGAGGGCGGCGAGCAGCTTGCGCCGGCCGAGCCAGTCGCTGAGCGCGCCGGAGAAGACTTTGGTGATCGAGGCCGTCGCCTCGGCAATCCCTTCGATCACGCCGACCGCGAAGGTGGAGGTCCCGAGCACCGTGACCATATAGACCGGCAACAGGGCGTGGATCATCTCCGAAGAGATGTCCATCAGCATCGAAACAAAGCCCAACGCCCAGACGCCGACCGGAATACCCCGCCGCATCGCCACCATTCTCCCGTCCCGCACCTTGCGGCGCCTCATTGGATCAGGTTTTCCGATCTTCTCAAACCAGCATCCGGGAGGCTTCCCGCCTGCTGCGCCGCATTCATCGCTGCCGGGGCGACCCCCAGGATCGGCCACCGTCGCGATTGCGGCGCTCGTCCCGCCCTGATCTTCTAGAAGACGATGACGCCCAAGGGTGTGCCGTCTTCGCTGCGCCACAGGGCGACCAAGCCGCGGTCGGTTTCGATGACCGCGAGCCAAACGCGAGTATCCGCACTCCGAAGCACCGCGATCGACTCGTCCAAGCCCAGCGTCGACGCCTCGGCGTAATACCCCAACCGTTTCCTGAGGGCGTGGAGGTCGGCGACGGCGGTCGACGACTGCCCGTGCCCTGTCGACCGGTGCTCCCGCTTGATCGTCGCGGAAGTCACGAAATCAATGGCTTGGCGGATGACCCGGCCCAAGCGGGGATCGGCTGCATGACTTTCGAGAGCCTGAAGCAATTCGCTCACGGTGCGCCAAACCTTGCGGCCGCTCCCCGATACCCGAGCCCGACAGGCGCGGCCCGGCCGCAGCCCCGCCGCGGCAGGCGCACATTACCAGAAATCGTGCAGCATTACGCCTTCTTCGGGATTGAGCACGGTGACCTTCCCCTTCACATGGGAAAGCTCCAGCCGCCCCTGTCAGGTAGGTTTTCGATCGCCCGGACACTATCCCGTACGCAGAGAAATCCGAATAAGGCCCGATCGGCGACATCGAATATGACGGGAGACGGCATTCTTCGGTCATCGTCACGCGGTGAATTGAACCAAACGGACTGCGCCGACCGGCGCCACCTCGCTTTCCTGGATCTCGCGCAGGAATTTCGCCTGTATGGCGGGGGCGGGTTCGCCGGTCTCCTCGAGGAACAGACCGCATCGGTGAAGGCATCGCGCTCACGACCGAACCGCTCGCTCTCGAACAGCCTATCCGACAAGGCGGCGCAATTGACGGCAACGACGGGGCTGCCGCGGCGGGCCGGCGGCGTCAGAGACTGCCGCCGAAAGCGTCCGGATGGCGGCCCTCGATCACTTCGAGGCCGCGGCGGGCGAAGCGCCGGGCCAGCGGCGCCGTCTCGGCCGCGTTGGCCCCGGCGGCATTGCCGAGGCGGGCGCGGTCGGCGATGCCGACGAAGATCACAGCAAAGCGGAACAGGGCGAAGGCCTTGTGGAAGGGTAGCAACTCGCCAGCCTCGGGATTGCCCAGGCGGTAGCGGGCGACGAATTCCGCCTCTTCCGGCAAGCCTTCGGCCGCCCAGTCGAGACCGAGGATGCCGCCATATTCGGCGGGCGCACTGTGCCAGGGCAGGACGCAGAAGCCGAGATCGGCCAGGGGATGGCCGAGGGTCGACAATTCCCAATCCAGGATGGCGACGACCCGCGGCTCGGTCGGATGAAAGATCACATTGCCCATGCGGAAGTCGCCATGCGCCAGGCTGACCGCGCCGTCGTCCGGCGGCATATGGGCGGGCAGCCATTCGGCCAGACGGTCGAGTTCGGGGATGGGCTCGCTCGCCGATTCGCGCCACTGCCGGGTCCAGCGGGCGATCTGACGTTCGAAATAATTGCCGGGGCGGCCGTAATCGGCCAGGCCCACCGCCTCGGGGCGGAGCCGGTGCATGACTGCCAGCGCATCCGCCAGCGCCATCCAGAGCTCCCGGCGTTCCGCCGCCGGCACGTCCGGCAGGGCGCAATTGTCGAACACCCGGCCTTCGACCCGTTCCATCAGGTAGAAGGGCGTGCCCAGCAGGCCGGCATCGGCGTGATAGAGGATCGGCCGGGCGACCGGGACATCGGTCGGGTGCAAGGCTTCGAGCACCCTATATTCGCGATCGATGGCATGGGCGCCGCGCAGGATCGGGCCGCCCGGCTGCTTGCGCAGGACCATGCGCCAGCCACTGTGGGTGACGAAATAGGTCGGGTTCGACTGGCCGCCGCCGATCCGCTCCAACGCGAAATCGCCGGCCGCACCGAAGTGCCCGTCGAGGAAGCCGCGGAGCACCGCCGGCTCGAAATCAATCCCGCTCGCCGCCGCCATGGTCAGGCCTCCGCCGCCGGCCAATGCCAGAAATTCCGCCCCTCGGTCGCCAGGTTGCGGTCGAGCACCATGCGGTGGACCTCGTCGGCACCGTCGACCAGCCGGGCCTGGCGGGCATAGCGATAGATCCATTCGAGCGGCGTATCCTTGGAATAGCCATAGGCGCCGTTGATCTGGATCGCGGTATCGACCGCCTTGTGCAGCAGGTTGGCGACATGGACCTTGGCCATGGAGACTTCCTTCCGGGCATAGCCACCACGGTCGAGTTCCCAGGCCGCCTTCATGACCAGGAGGCGGCCGATCTCGATCTGCATCGCGAGATCGCCCAGCATCAGGCGGATGCTCTCCTTCTTCGCCAAGCGCTCGCCGAAGGCGAAACGTTCCTGGGCATAGGTGCGGGCGATCTCGACGCA
>JAYSCC010000116.1:0-7814 GCA_041915065.1 Zavarzinia sp. | reverse complement strand
GCCGAAAATTTCCTTCAGGTAGTCGCCGAGGGGTCCTAGCTGATCCGCCGCCGCCATCATGGAAGCCAGCATGGCGGGCGGCACTTCGGCCATTTCCTCGGCACTCGACCGGCTGGCCACGATCTCGGCACCCTCGACCAGGGCATTGCCCCAACAATGGTCGCCATTGGCGTGGGTATTCACGACCGTACCGATGCGCGCCCCCGGCACCGCACCCTTCATCGCCGCCAGCATCTCGGCGGTCAGGTGCTGGTCGAACAACGTGTCGACCAGCACGGCCTCGCCACCGTCGGCGATCAGGCCGGCGTTGGACCAGCCCCAGCCGCCATCCGGTTGCAGCCAGGCATAGAGCCCGTCCCCCAATTCGTGCAGTCCCCGGCGATAGGTCGCGGCCATCGGATCCCCCCCTCTTCGGCGGCGCGGATTGTCGGGGGGCTTGCGTCATGCGGCAATGCGAAATTGACTGTTCCAAACGCCGTCCACGCTCTCTATGAAAATTGGACGAATTGTCATGTTTGGGGTGATCGGATGTCTGTTGCGGAACCTGTCGTTGTCGATTGGCCCGGCTTCCTCGGCCTGATCGGACCCGTGCGCACCGAAAAGCCCGACGGTGAGCGCTGGTTCTTTTCCTTCACCGTGGGCGAACAGCACCTCAATCCCGGCAACGTCTGCCACGGCGGTATGCTGATGAGCTTCGCGGACCATGTGCTCGGCACCGTGGTCTGGGAATCGATCGGCCACCGGCCCTGCTCCACCATCACCCTGAATTGCGATTTCGTCACCGCCGCCAAGCTGGGCGACCTGGTCGAGGGCGAGGCGCGCATCACCCGCTCGACCCGCTCGCTGATCTTCGTCAACGGCATGCTCACCACCGGCGGCAAGGTGGTCTTGCAGGCGAACGGCATCTGGAAAGTGCTGGGGGCGTGAGCAAGCGGCCGGATAAGGGGCCCCGTGGTCTCTATCCCGGCCGGCCCCCGACGGCCGACGAAAAAGCCCTGCTCGACGCCGCCATGTCCGGCGTCAAACCGATGAAGCGGGCGACCGTCGCCCCCGCCCTGGTGCCCCTGCCCGGCGCCCGTCCGCGCCTCTCGGTCACCAGGATCGAGCATCCGCTCTCGGGCGAGGCGCCGGCCCCCGCCCACCGCATCCACGACATGGACGGCCTCAAACAGCGCCGCCTGATGCGCGGAGAGTGGCAGCTCGCCGCCCGGCCCGTCCTCCACGGCCTGCCCCGGGCCGACGCCCACCGCGCCCTCGATCGTTTCCTGATCGACTGCCACGCCGCCGGCCTCCGCACCGTGCTGATCATCACCGGCCGGGGTCGCGGCCCGATCGACCAGGCGCCGAACGGCGTGCTCCACCACATGGTGCCGCGCTGGCTCAATGCGCCGGAGCACAATCACCGCGTCCTCGGCTGGCACCCGGCACAGCGCCACGACGGCGGCGACGGCGCCCTCTACGTCGTGCTGCGCCGCGCCCGCGGCTGAGCCCCTTCAGTCGACGATCGGCGCCGCCGTCGCCTCGGCCACGCCCTTGGCCGCCAGCCGTTCCAGGGTCGCCGCCAGCCCGGCGGTATCCGGGCAGATGAGCAGGCTGGTCGCCCGCCCCCAGGCGAGGCGCAGCACATGGCAGCCGCGGTTTTCGGTCCGGACCCCGTCGGTGCCCGAATTGCTCTCCCGCCATTCGGCCACCACCAGGGTGTTCCATGGCCCGCCCGCGACCGCGATACGCCCGACCTCGAAGCCGATGTCCGGCATCAGGCGATAGAGCCGTTCGTACCAGGCCCGCGTCGACCCCAGGCTGTGCCGCGCCCCACCCAGCGCGCTCCCGCCCAGAAAACCATGCTCGAAGCGGGGTGCAAAGGCGCGCAGCACCGGCTCCGCATCACCCCGGCTGACCGCGTCGAAGAGCTGCCGCACCTTGCGCCGCACGATCGCGTGATACATGGCCCCTCCTCCATTCAATGATTGAACTAACGATAGCGCCTTCAGTTCAATCAAACAACGGACTAGAGTCGGCCCATGCAGAGAACCAGCTTCGCCCCCATGCATTGCTCGCTCGCCCGCGGCCTCGACCTGATCGGCGACTGGTGGACGCCGCTCATCGTGCGCGATCTCTTCCTCGGGCTCAGCCGCTTCGACGAGCTGGCGGAGGACCTGGGCATCTCGCGCAACCTGCTGACCCGCCGCCTGGCCGCCCTGGTGAAGAACGGCATCGTCAAGAAACACGCCTATTCCAGCCGGCCGCCACGCTACGACTACCGCCTGTCGCCCGCCGGGCTCGACCTCGTGCCCATCATCGTGGCGCTCACCGCCTGGGGCGACCGCTGGTCGGGGCACCCGGAAGGCCCGCCCGTCCTGTTCCGCCACACGTCCTGCGGACAAGTGGTGGTGCCCGAAATCACCTGCCCCGCTTGCCACGGCCGGATGGCCGCCGATACGATCCGGGCCCTGCCGGGGCCCGGCGGCGCGATCGCCCCGGGCACCCGGGTTCTCGCCCGCCGGCTGGCCGGCCAAGAAGGCGGAAACAAGACATGAGCAATCTCGGCCCCTCGTCGCAGCGCTTTTTCAGCCAGGGCCTGCGGCTCCACTACGTCGACTGGGGCAACGAGGAAGCGCCGCCGCTGATCCTGGTCCATGGCGGCAACGACCATTGCCGGAGCTGGGACTGGGTCGCCCAGCGCCTGGCCGACCGCTTCCATGTCATCGCCCCCGACCTGCGCGGCCATGGCGACAGCGACCACGCCCCGGGCAGCCATTACCCGACCCACGGCTTCATCCTCGACCTCGCGCAATTGATCGAGCAGCGCCGCCTAGCCCCGGCCAACATCCTGGCCCATTCCTGGGGCGGCGCCGTCAGCCTGCTCTATGCCGGGATCTACCCGGAGAATGTCGCCAAGCTGATGGTCATCGAAGGTTGGGGCCCCTCGCCCGCGATCCTGGAAAAACACGCCAACCTCGCCCCGCACGAGCGGCTGCGCCAATGGATCGAAGGCACCCGCGCCGTCGCCCGCAAGCAGCAGCCCCGCTATGCCTCGATCGAGGAGTGCATCGCCCGCATGAAGGCGGCCAACACCCGCCTCTCGGACGAACAGGCCCGCCACCTGACCCTGCACGCCGCGGCCCAGAACGAGGACGGCAGCTATTCCTGGAAATACGACCCCTACGTCCGGGTGATCAGCCCGGTGTGGAATTCACCCGAGGAACTGGGCCGCATCTGGTCGCGCATCGACTGCCCCGTGCAGCTCGTCCGCGGCACCGAGAGCTGGGCCAGCGACCCGGTCGCCGACGGCAAGACCGCCTGGTTCGACCAGGTCCAGGTCGAAACCTTCGAGAATGCCGGCCATTGGGTCCATCACGACCGGCTGGACGATGTCGTCGCCCTGGCGCGCCGGTTTTTTGACACTAGAATTTAGTAATAATAAAATCAGCTTTTGATTCTCTTGTGGAATACTTGACCTCGTGTCGAGCCGTCCTATATTCGAGCCATCCGCCATGAACTGGCGGCGCCTGGTCCCCGAAACGGACCCGCGGAATTTGATGGGAGCAGCTTGCGCCGCGTCATCCCTGCTAAAGCGCCACGACGACGGTCGTGGTTCCCCGATCTGGAGGAGTGAACCGATGAACTGGCAGATGACGGCCGCCTGGACGATCCGAACTTCGGGGGCACCCCGGCGAATGCGCGACACCTGTTGTCGCCCCTGCTGAGCCCCCGTACCGACCCGAGATTGTCACGGTCCCGCGTTACAAGTGCGTGGGACGCCAGGAGAATGAAATGTCTTTCGTCACCAGCGAAGGCGTCGATTCGACGCCGGCCTTCACCATCGAAGTCGATGACGTCGTCGCCGGGCTCGCGCTCCGCGAACGTTCGGGCTTCAGCTTCGTCGCTGCCGATCCCCGCTTCCGCCTGCTCGACGGCAGCCGCTTCCGCCGCCTGCACCAGATCGAGGCGGCCGCCCGCAACGTGCTCCGCGCCAGCCTGCCGCACCGCCGGCTGCACGCCGCCTGATTCTCTGGAATCCGACCGGCCGATGGTCCGGCCGGCCCGGGTTCCTCCCGCCGAATGAATTCATCCCCCATCCGGCGACTTTCGGGCGGCAGCAATGCCGCCCGATTTGTTTTGGCCGCCGCGCAAGGCGCGGCCCGCGGCAGCAATGCCGCCCGATCTCACACCCCGAAAGCCGGCGGCTTCAGTGGATTGATACCTTCCTTGCGCAGCGCCGACCAGGTCCAGAGCGCGCCCAGGAAATCCGGCACCACAAAGGCGATGTAGAAGGGCCGCATCCCGAAGACCAGGATCAGGGCGACGAAGACCGGCACGATGAGGACGCGCATCTGCACCGACCAGCAGAAGAAGGGCACCACGCCCGCCCGGCCCAGATTGCAGTAGTAATAGCCGACGATCAGCACGACGACGCCGAGGAAGCGGATCCAGTCCAACCCCTCGACCGGGAGCTGGAGCATCCCCAGCACCAATTCCGGCGCCACCACCATGGGCAGGCCCGCGGCGAAGACATAGAAGGAAAACAGGAAGATCGTCCGGGCCGATGCGCTCATCGGGGCCTCCCTCACAGCAGGCCGGGGATCACGGCCCGGCGCGATTGCGGATAGTCGGGGAAATGCGCGCGGTACCAGCGGTGATGGGCCAGCGCCCGCGGCATCAGATTGGCCAGGGTGAAGAAGACGAAGACCGCGAAGGCCGGCGTCCACACCAAGAGCCCGAAACCGCACCACCAGACGATCTCGCCGAAATAATTGGCGGCCGAGACCCAGCGGAAGGCGCCGCCCTGCGGGATGCGATAGCCGGTGAAGCCGTCGCTCCGCAGATTGATCAAGATGGTGTCGGCCTGGAAATTCACCACCCAGCCGGCGACCGCGATCACCAGGCCGAGGACGAAACGGGGGTCAGAAAACCAATCCGCCGTCATCAGGTGTTCGGCATGGCCGACCGCATAGGCATTGGCGAAACCGTTCAGCAGGTTGAACAGGAAACCCATGACCACCGCGACCAGCGGGAACTGCCGGTGGGTGTCGCGCATCCGCAGGGGATAGATCAGCCCGCGATAGACATAGTGGCACTGCCACAGCCCGAAAACGAACAGCATCACGGAAGAGGGCGAAGCCGCCGGCGGCGCGATGAGCCAGAAGGTGAGTGCGAAGGAAAACCACTGCGGACTCTCGAACAGGAGCCAGGCCGGCCGCGCCTTCATGGTGAAGCGCTGGCCCGGCGTCATGTGCCGGCCGTAAGGCCCGGCCTGGCGCAGCGTGGTCGCCAGCGTGCCGAGGCCCATCAGCACGATCACCGCGAGCGCGGCCCAATAGGCGGTTTCCATCGACCGTCTCCCCCCGATCGGTTTACAAGATGACGATACTTGTGAAGATGGATTTGCACAATATCATGAATTTGTGTAAATCGCGGGAGTGCCCATGGCCGTCTCGAAGCGCGACCTGATCCTCCACCATGCCGCCGCCTGTTTCGCGGCCCAGGGGCTCGGCGCCACGATGAACGACATCGCGGCAGCGGCCGGCGTCTCGCGCCGCACGCTCTACAACCATTTCCCGTCGCGCGATGCCGTGCTCGCCGCCCTGGTCGAGCGCCAGTCGCTGGATTTCCTGGCCCATCTGGCCGCCGTGGTGCCGCCCGCGGCGGATTTCCCCGGCTTCGTGCTGGAATGCTGCTGCGCCATCATCCGCGAATCGCCGAAACAGCCGCTCGCCCTGCTCCACCTCGGCAACGAGGCCGGCCGGGCCGCCACGGCCCTGCATTTCGGCTCACCCCGCCTGATCGAAGCCTGGCTCGCGTTCTTCGGCCCGCCCTATGTCGAAGCGCTGCGCCGCGGCGAGATCGATGCCGCGATCACCCTGCCCGCGTTGCTCGCCTGGATCGGCCGGCTCGTGACCTCGTTCCTGCAAGTCCAGCTCTCGGGCGAGGACGAGGCCGCGGTCCGCGCCCAGATCGAGCGCTTCTTCATCCGCTCGCTGCGGCAAATCCCGGAAAGATCCCGGCTTTCGCCGGGATGACGCTTCTCACGAGAGGCATCGCCCCGGGCTCGACCCGGGGCCTTTCGACCAGCAGGCGCCGGCTCAGAGGATGAACTTCGAGAGGTCCGTGTCGGCGGCCAGCGCGCCGACATTCTTCGCCACATAGGCGGCGTCGACGGTCACGCTCTGGCCGGCACGGTCGCTCGCGGAGAAGCTGATCTCGTCGAGCACCCGCTCCAGGATCGTGTGCAGGCGCCGGGCGCCGATATTCTCGACCGAAGCGTTCACGTCCGCCGCCACCTTGGCGATTTCGGCGATACCGTCCGGGGTGAAGTCCAGCGTCACCCCCTCGGTCGCCATCAGCGCCACATATTGGCGGATCAGGCTCGATTCGGGCTCGGTCAGGATGCGCTCGAAGTCTTCGCGGGTGAGCGCCTTCAGCTCGACCCGGATCGGCAGCCGGCCTTGCAACTCGGGCAGCAGGTCCGAGGGCTTGGCGATATGGAAGGCGCCCGAGGCGATGAAGAGCACGTGATCGGTCTTCACCGCGCCATGCTTGGTCGAGACCGTGGTGCCCTCGATCAGGGGCAGCAGGTCGCGCTGCACGCCTTCGCGGCTGACGTCGGCGCCCTGGCGCTCCGAGCGGGCACAGATTTTATCGATTTCATCGATGAAGACGATGCCGGCATTCTCGGTGATGCGGATCGCTTCCTGGGTGACCGATTCCTGGTCCAGCAGCTTGTCCGATTCCTCGGCCAACAGGATGGTGTGGCTGTCGCGCACGCTCATGCGCTTCGGCTTGGTGCGCCCGCCAAAGGCCTTGCCCAGCATGTCGGAGAGATTGAGCATGCCGACCGAAGCCCCGGGCATCCCCGGAATATCCATCGAGCCCAAGGGCGAGGCGGTATCGGCGACCTGGATCTCGATCTCCTTGTCGTCCAATTCGCCAGCCCGGAGCTTGGCGCGGAACTTTTCCCGCGTGTCCTTCGAGGCGCTTTCGCCCACCAAAGCGTCGAGCACCCGGTTCTCGGCATTCAGTTCGGCCTTGGCGCTGACGTCGCGGCGGCGCTTTTCCCGGGTCATGGCGATCGCCACTTCGACGAGGTCGCGCACGATCTGCTCGACATCGCGGCCGACATAGCCGACCTCGGTGAATTTGGTCGCCTCGACCTTGAGGAAGGGCGCATTGGCGAGCTTGGCCAGGCGGCGCGAAATCTCGGTCTTGCCGACGCCGGTCGGCCCGATCATCAGGATGTTCTTCGGCAGCACCTCGTCGCGCAGGTCGTCCGGCAGTTGCTGCCGGCGCCAGCGGTTGCGGAGCGCGATGGCGACGGCCCGCTTGGCCTCGTGCTGGCCGACGATGTGGCGGTCGAGTTCGGAGACGATCTCGCGCGGGGAAAATTCGCTCATGACTCGATCACTTCGACGGTGAGATTGCGGTTGGTGTAGACGCAGATGTCGGCCGCGATCTCCAGCGCCTTGCGGGCGATCACTTCCGGGTCCTGCTCGTAGGGCATCATGGCCCGCGCGGCCGAAAGGGCGTAATTGCCGCCCGAGCCGATCGCGGTCACCCCGTCTTCGGGCTCCAGCACGTCGCCGGTGCCGGTCAGCACCAGGATGGTGGTGGCGTCGGCGACGATCAGCATGGCTTCGAGCCGGCGGAGATAACGGTCGGTCCGCCAATCCTTGGCCAGTTCGACGCAGGCCCTGGTGAGCTGGTCGGGGAAGCGTTCCAGCTTGTTCTCGAGGCGCTCGAACAGGGTGAAGGCATCGGCGGTGGCGCCGGCAAAACCGGCGATCACCTTGCCGTTGCCGATTCGGCGCACCTTGCGG
>JAYSCC010000115.1:4415-7839 GCA_041915065.1 Zavarzinia sp. | reverse complement strand
GTCCGCCAGCCCCGCCGTGCCGCGTTTCCGCGTCATGTCGCCCTCGACCGCCATGCTGTCCGTGCCTCAGAAGCGGTAGCCGACGCCGAAGCCGACGAGCAGCGGGTTGATGTCGACATCGGCCTTGATGGCGCCGTTCACCGTGGCGGTGGTCGACAGGAAGATCTGCTTCACGTCGACGTTCAGCATCCAATGCTCGCTGATCGGCATGTCGATACCGGCCTGCAGGGCCCAGCCGAAGCCGTTGTCATAGCTGACATCGTTGATCGGGGACTGTTCGCCACCCTGGCCGTAGAAGATCGTGTAGTTCACGCCGGCGCCGATATAGGGCCGGATCTTGGCTTCGGGCGCGAAGTGATACTGCAGGGTCAGGGTCGGCGGCAGCAGCCAGATATGGCCGAGGTCGAGGTCGCCCAGGCCCGTACCCTTCGCATCGACGTTATGCGGCGTCGTGCCCAGGATCAGTTCGGCCGCGATGTTCTTGGTGAAGAAATAGGTGATGTCCAGTTCCGGCACGATCGAGTCGGAGATCCGGACGTCCGAACCGGCCAGCGCCGCGTTGTTGTAGCCGGTCAGGTCCTCTTCCGGCAGAACCAGCAGCGCACGGGCGCGGATCTGCCACGGGCTCTGATCAGCCGCCTGGGCCGGGGTGGTGGCAGCAAGACCGAGCCCGAGGCCGGCGATGATGGCGGCCGCAGAAAGGCCAGCCTTGATGTTGTGCAGCATTGCTCATTCCCTCCAAGGTGACGGTACGTGGCCACCCGCGGATCGGACATTGCCTCAACCGGACATGGTTGATCGTTGATTAAGGTCAATCCCACGAAACTGCGACGAAATGGACCAACCCGAGGCTTGCATCGCCGTCTTGACCTGGATCAAGGCGAAACTGCATGTCCGGGCGTCTCATTCCGAGCATGGCCGAGACGCACCTGACAGAGCGCTATCCGCGCTACACCAGCTTCCCCACCGCCCCCCACTTCCATGCGGGGGTCGACGGTGAAACCTATGCCGAGTGGCTCTACAACCTGCCGGCGGACCGGGACATCTCTCTCTATATCCATGTCCCCTACTGCGACTCGTTGTGTTGGTTCTGCGGCTGCCACACCAAGGTGACCAACCGCACCGGCCCGGTGACCCGCTTCGTCACCACGGTGAGCGCCGAGGCGAGCCTGGTGGCCGAAGCCATGGGGCGGAAGCCGCGCCTGTCACATCTCCATTTCGGTGGCGGCAGCCCGACCATCATGGGGCCGCGCGACATCGAGCACCTGATGACCAGCCTGCGCGGCCGCTTCACGATCGACGAAGGCACTGAAATCGCGGTCGAGATCGACCCGCGCGACATCGACGACGCCAAGCTGGACGCCTGGGCCGCCGCCGGCATGACCCGCGCCTCGATCGGCTGCCAAGATCTCGACCCCAAGGTCCAGCAGGCGATCAACCGCTTCCAGCCCTTCGGCGTGATCGCTCGTGCAGTCGACGGCCTGCGCCAGCGTGGCATCAAGTCGATCAATATCGACCTCGTCCATGGCCTGCCCTATCAGACCGTGGCCGGCCTGATGGAGACGGTGCGCCGCATCCTGTCGCTGCAGCCCGACCGCCTGGCCCTCTTCGGCTATGCCCATGTCCCGGCCCTGAAGCCGCATCAGCGCCTGATCCCGACCGAATCCCTGCCAGGGCCGAGCGAGCGCCACATCCAGGCGACCGCGGCCTTCGACCTGATCGTCGCCCATGGCTACGAGGCGATCGGCCTCGACCATTTCGCCAAGCCGGGCGACACGCTGGCGACCGCCGCCGCGGCCGGCAAGCTGCACCGTAATTTCCAGGGCTATACCACCGACGACGCCGGCATCCTGATCGGCCTCGGCCCCTCGGCGATCGGCGAGTTGCCGCAGGGTTATGTCCAGAACACGCCGGACATCACCGCCTGGCACAAGGCGGTCGCCCAGGGCAGTTTCGCCACCGCCCGCGGCGTCGCGGTCAGCAATGCCGACCGCTTGCGCCGGGCCGTGATCGAACGCCTGATGTGCGATTACCAGGCCGACGTCGGCAAGATCGCCGACCGCTTGCGCCTCGACCCGGCCCTGGTCAACGACGCCTGGGCCCGCCTCGCTCCGCTCGAAGCCGCCGGCCTGATCAGCCGCCACGGCAGCCATATCGGCATCGAACCCTCGGCCCGCGCCCTGGTGCAGAAGATCGCCGCCTGTTTCGACGACCGCTTCACCACCCCCGAACCGATGGCCGGCCGCGCCGCCTAAGCGGAAGGCAGGTCCAGGCGGAAGCGGGCGCCGCCCTCGCTCGGCACCAGGTCGATGCCGGCGCCGGCATTGGCCAGCAAGGCGCGCGCGATGGCGAGGCCGAGGCCGCTGCCGCCTTCAGCCCGGCGCGTGGTGAAGAAGGGCTCGAACAGGCGTTCGCGGTCGCCGGGGGCAATGCCAGGGCCGTCGTCCGCCACCTCGACCAGCCACCTGCCGCCGGCCGGCGCCGCCGTCACCGCCACCCGATGCGCCCCGGCCTGGCGGCTGTTCTCGAACAGGATGGCGAAGACCGCTTCCAGCACTTCCGCCGGCATGGCCAGGGCGGCCTCGGCGACCTCGCCCTCGATCGCGAAATCCGCCCCGCGCAAGGCGTCGGCGACCCGATGCAGCGAATCGGCCAGGGCGCAGCGGGCCGGATCGCCGAACCGCGCCATGTCGGCCCGGGCGAGGTCGAGCAGGCGGCCGACCAGGCGGGTGAGCCTGGCCACGTCGCTCGCGGCATTGGCCAGGAAACGGCGGCGTTCCGCCTCGGTCATGGTGCCGCCGTGGTCTTCCAGGAGTTCGAGGGCACCGCGGATGCCGGCCAGCGGGGTCTTGAACTCGTGGCTGAGCGCCGCCGCGAAATCGCGCAGATAGGCGGAGCGGCGCTCGATCTTTTCCGCCATCAGGCGGAAATCGCGGAACAGGGCGCGGATCTCGACCGCGGCGGTCGGCGGCGTCTCCGGCACTTCGCCCCTTCCGGCGGCGATCGCCGTGGCGGCCCGGCCCAATTCCTCGATCGGCCGGGTGATGGTGCGACTCAGCACCCCGGCGAGGCCGATCACCACGAAGAGGCCGATGGCGCTGCCGGCCGCGATCTTGCCGAGGTCGTCGTAGATGCCGCGAAACAGCGCCCGGGGCGAGCGCGACAGCAGGATGGCGCCGACCACTTTGCCGCCCGCCGTGATCGGCCTCGCGTAATGAACCCGGATCGCCGCCGCCCGGCTCAGCACCTCGAAGGCATAGCGGGGCACATAGTCGCCGCGCCGGCGCAGCACCGTGAGGCTGCGCCCGGCCAACGCCGCCAGAACCTCCGGCAGGCTGCCGTAACCGAGGCCCAGGTCGGCCCGGCCCAGCACCACGATGCCGGCGGCATCGACGAGGCGGATCGAGGCCAGGGTGGTTTCGCT
>JAYSCC010000115.1:0-4405 GCA_041915065.1 Zavarzinia sp. | reverse complement strand
CCGGGCGACCAGGGGGGCGATCGCCGCGGCGACCCGGGCCGTTTCAGGATTTGGCACACCGCCGGCCCGGCCCGGCGGCCGTTCGGGCAGGATGTCCATCGCGTTGAGATCGATGGTCAGCGGCTCCGACCGATAGGCCGGTGCATCGCCGAGCGGTGGCAACTGCCCGGCAGCCGCCAGATAGGCGGCCTCGATCACCGCCGCCTGGGCGATCAGCTCCGCCTCGGTCTGGCGCACCAGCGTATTCTCGAAAACGCGAAGGAAGACGGCACCCAGCGCCGGCAGCACGGCGACGAAGAGCAGCACCAGGGTCAGGATCACCCGAAGCCGAAGCGGCGGCCAATGGCGCTTGATCACTTCCTTCAGCCGGCGGATCACCGTGCCGCCCCGCAGGGACCCAGGCGATAGCCGATGCCGGCCCTGGTCTCGATCGCATCGTCGAGGCCGAGGGCCGCGCATTTTCGACGGATATGGCGGATGTGGCTGTCGATCGTGCGGTCGGTCACGGCGAAGCCCGGGCCGTGCAGGCGGTCGATGATCTCGTCCCGGGTGAAGACCTTGGCCGGGGCGGCGGCGAGCACGGCGAGAAGCTGGAATTCGGTCGCAGTCAGGCCGGCGTCCCGGCCGTCGACCAGGGCCGCCCAGCCCTCACGGTCGAGGCGGAGCCGGCCGGTCTCCACCGGCACCGGCACCGGCGCCTCCTCCGCCCGGGGCCGGGCGCGCTTCAAGATGGCGCCGACCCGGGCCACCACTTCGCGCGGCGAAAAGGGCTTCACGACATAATCGTCGGCGCCGAGTTCGATACCGACAATGCGGTCCACCTCGTCGTCGCGGGACGAGAGGAAGAGCACGGGCAATTCGCCCTGGGCACGCAGGCGGCGGCAGACGTCGAGCCCGTTGAGGCGCGGCATGTTGATGTCGAGCACGACGAGATCCGGCGCCGCGGCCGCCACTGCGGCCAGCGCCGCCTCGCCGTCGCCCGCCTCGCGGCAATCGTAGCCGGCCTTGGCCAGGGCGAAGGCCAGCAGCTCGCGGATATGGGGGTCGTCGTCGACGAGCAGGATGCGCTGGGGCATGGCTTCATCACTGGCATTGCGGCAGGGCGCGGTCAATCCTGGCCGAGCAGGGCGCGGGCGGCGGCGAGGCGCCGGGCACCCCGGAAAGTCCAGCCGCCGGTGGCGCCCTCCTGTGCTTCTTCGAGGTCGATCATCAGATCCTGGCGCAGGCGGGCTGCGGCGTGCTTCAGTTCGGGATCTTCCGTCGCCTGCTCGAAGCGGATCGCCGGCAGGAGGGCGGCGGAACCGAGCCTGCCGAGATAGCACCAGTCGACCGGCGGCCCGTCCGCTCCCGCGGTGAGGGCGCGCGACAGGTTCCATTCGGCCGTCACCCTGGCGGGATCGACGACGAACAGGCAGGTCCCCAGGGCAAGACCGGCGGCCAGGGCATTGGCGTTGATCAGCCAGCGCCCGCTCTTGCCCGCCAGCAGGCGCCAGCACAGGAGGCCGAGGCCGAGCGCCACCAGTCCCATCCAGACCAGCGCCGCGAAGCGCCATTCGCTCATGCCATAGGCATCGACATAGGCGAGGGTGCGGCGGACGCTGGACGCGACCAGCAGGACATTCTGCCCGATCCACAGCACCACCAGCCGCCGGAGCCGGGGCATAGCCGCCGTCGCCGTGCCGGGGCGCAGGGCGATCAGCACGAAGGCGCCGGCCAGCAGTGCCGTGACGATCAACGGATAGGCGCCGCGGTGAGCATAATCGGCCAGCGTCACCCCTTCGGGCAGAGCCGCCCCGGACCACAGGAAGAAGAGGTCGAGCCCGTTTTCGACCGCGAAGACCAGGTTGAAGACGGTGAGCGAGGCGCCGACCGAGGCGACGGTGATCCCCGGCAAGTCGCCCATCCGCCGCGTCTTGCGCCGCCGCCGCAGGCCGAAGGGCCGAAGCCAGAGGCCGAGGGGAATCGACAGGAGGATCCAGAAGACGATCCGGTCCCCGGTCAGGAAGTGGAGCCAGCGGCCGGGATCGAGCCTGGCCAGCGCCCGTTCGATCAGCGGATTGGCATCGGCGAACAGGGCGAGAAAAACGAGACCGCCGAAGAGCGGCAGCGCCAGTGTGGCGAGCTGGCGCCCCAGGCCGCGGATCGGCCGCCGCTCGAAGGCGCCGAGCAGGCGGTAGCCGTCGCGGAAAGGCACCGCCACCGCGACCAGGCCGAGCAACCCGGCCCGCCCGGCCCAGTGCAGCGCATCGTCGAAGCCGGCCGAGCGGGGCAGCGCCACCGCCACGGTGAGACAGGTGAAGAAGAGCAGGAAGGCCAGCGACTGCCGTTCTTCGATCAGGCTGAGCGCGCTGAGGCCGGCCAGGCCGAGGGCCACGGTGGCCGCCCGGTCGCGCAGCAGGCCTGGGTGCACGAAGGCGACGGCACCGACCACGGCGAGGCCGTAGAGCCCGGTGAACAGCCCGATCTCGCATTGGAACAGCAGAAGATCGCCGAGCAGGAGCAGGGCCAGGGCGGCGACCGCCTTGGTCCGGTACAGGTGACGGATGGACATGGAACACCTCCTGCGGGGCAGACTGGCGTCCGCCTGCGCAGGGGTGATCCGCCCCCGATGGAATTGCCCCGTCCGCGCCGTGCAGAAACGGTGCAGAGCCTCAGACGAAGATCGCGACGGTCTGGCGCGAAACGAGAAGCGGCGTGCCGTCGGCCGCCCAGGTCTTCATCGCCTGGGCCGAATAGCCGTGGGTCGCGGTTTCCGCGATGCTCTCTTCCAGGCGCCAGCCGTCGTCTGCGCCTGCCGCCTTGTCGTTCAGGACCTCGATCGACCAGGTCATGGAGGAAATCGGCCCAAAGCTCGGGAAGCGCACCATGGCGGCCGGCGGCGGCGCGTCGGCGAGCGCGATCAGGGAAACGATGTCGTTCGCCGCCGCCCGGTCCTTGTGGCGGAGCCAGAGCAGATATTCGGGCCGTTCCGCCAGCGAGAAGGGCGCTTCGCCGCCCGCCTGCAGCATGTCGAAATGATGGGCGAAATTGGGCCGCATGCCGCCCCGGAAGAAATCTTCGCAAGCCTCCGGCGGCGGGGCCGCCGGGGCCGGCAGGGCGACATGCTCGACCGCCGATTCCCTGACCGTGCCAAAGCAGAGCAGCGCCCTCGTGGCGAGCCCGGCCTCCCCCACCACTTCGACCCCGACATAGGTGGCCGAGCGGCCCTGACGCAGGATCGACGGCGACAGGGTCAGGGTGCCGGCTGCCGGCCCGATGAAGGCGAATTGAGCGGAGCGGAGCGGCGGCAACCCGTCGAAGGCGCGGAGTGCCGCAGCCAGGGCGAAGGCGGCGGAGGCACCGCCGTAAAGGGTCCGGCCCTGCGCCCAATCCTCCGCCACGGCGACCGAGAATGTGTCGCCCTGCCGGGCGATGCCGGCCAGCACGTCAGTGAAGGGCGTCATCCTGCCTGCCTCTTTATATGATGGTTCGTCCAGCAAACTATCTGGTGGCAGCGTCGCGCGGGCAAGTGGGGTCCGCGCAACCGCCCTATGCCATTGACGATGGCGAGGCCCGGGCGTAAAGTCTCGCCCTCGTGGGATTTGAGCCGGCTGGCTTGCGGCCACGTTAAACACCGCTAAAAAGCCGGGATGGAAACACCCGGCTCAGGCCGGGTTTTTTTATGCGCGCCAAGAAGCGCGAGAGGACAGGCAAATGGCACGGCGTACGCCCCGCGACGAAGCGGACAAGTGGCGACTGGCGACCAGACTGGTGCGCGGCGGGACCAACCGTTCGGATTTCGGCGAGACCTGCGAAGCGATCTTCATGACCTCTGGCTTCCGCTACGACAGCGCGGAAGAGGCCGAAGCCCGCTTCAAGGGCGAGCGTGAAGGCTTCACCTATTCGCGGCTCGGCAACCCCACCACCGCGATGTTCGAGGAACGCATGGCGATCCTCGAAGGCGCCGATGTCGCCCGCGCCGCGTCGTCCGGCATGGCGGCAGTCAATGCCGCCCTGATGTGCCAGCTCGCGGCCGGCGATCGCATCGTCTCGGCCCGCGCCCTGTTCGGCTCCTGCCGCGTCATCCTGGACGAGATCCTGCCCCGCTTCGGCGTGAAGGTCGATTACGTCGAGGGCTCGGATATCGAGAGCTGGCGCCAGGCCCTGAAGACGCCGGCCAAGATCGCCTTCCTGGAAACCCCGGCCAATCCGACGCTGGACGTGATCGACCTCGCCGCAGTTTCGGAACTGGCCCATGCCGCCGGTGCCAAGGTGGTGATCGACAATGTCTTCGCGACGCCGATCCTGCAGCGCCCGCTCGATTTCGGCTGTGACGTGGTGGTCTATTCCGCCACCAAGCACATCGACGGCCAGGGCCGTTGCCTGGGCGGCGCCATCCTGTGCGACCGCACCTTCTTCGACAAAT
>JAYSCC010000114.1:0-7870 GCA_041915065.1 Zavarzinia sp. | reverse complement strand
GCCCATAGTCCCCGATCGAGGGCCGCCCGCCGAAGAGATAGGGGTGGTGCAGGAAATGGGCATCGAGCACGGCCATCAGGTCCATGAACTGAGCCTCGATCACCGGGATCGTCTCAGGTGTCACACCGATCGCCGGCAGATAGCCCGAGAGCTGTTCCATCGGGCCGGAAGCCATCAGGCGGGCTTCCTCGATATCGGCTTCCGCATTGAACATGCGGCCGATATTGCCGGCCAGGAAGCGGCCGTTCTCCGCCATGAAATTCCAGCGATAATGCATCGCCTGGCGTACCAATCCCTCGTCGCCGTAAAGTTCGACGATCAGGGCGGCGATGCTCTGCCGGGGACCTTCCGGGTAACAGCTCGGCACCGCGGGCTCGCGCGTTTCGAGAAAATCAACGATCTCGGTCGTGTCCTGCACCAGGGTGCCGTCCGGCGCTTCCAGCACGGGCAGCCAGAATTTGCCGATCGCCGGCAGGACATGGGCGCCGAAGCGCGGCGCGCTCGGCAGGCGCTCGCGGAAGGGCAGGCCGGATTTCCGCAGGAAGGCGCGCGTCTTGCCGGTGTAGAGCGAGACCGGCGCGCCATAGAGGATATAGGGCGTATCGCTCATTTCTTGTCTCCCCCGGTCACGATGGTGCGGGCGCCGGCGGCGAAGCGCTCGGCCGCGTCGCCGCCCTTGAACAGCGCGGAAATGTCGACCGGCACCTTGACGCCGCGCTGTACCGCTGGGCGTTCCTCGATGGCGGCAAGCCAGCGCCCGACCGAGGGCAGGTCGTCGATCGGAACACCGGACCAGGCATGGGTGCGCACCCAGCAGAAATTGGCGATGTCGGCGATCGAATAGTCGCCCGCCAGATAAGCGTGGCCCTTCAGGCGGGTATCGAGCACGGTGAGCAGGCGCTTGGTTTCCTGCTGGTAGCGGTCGATCGCGAGCGGGATCTTCTCGCTCATGTAACGATAGAAGACATTGGCCTGGCCCATCATGGGACCGACCCCGCCCATCTGGAACATCAGCCACTGGATCACGGTGGAGCGGCCGCGCCGGTCGGTCGGCAGCAGGGCACCCGCCTTTTCGGCCAGATAGATCATCAAGGCGCCGGATTCGAAGACGGCGAAACCATCCTCGTCCCGGTCGACGATGGCCGGGATTCGCCCGTTCGGGTTGATGGCCAGGAATTCTGGCGTCTTCTGCTCGCCCGCCATGATGTTCACGGCATGAACCTCATAGGGCAGGCCCAGTTCTTCCAGCGTGACGGAAGCCTTCCAACCATTCGGGGTGGGGGCGGTATAGAGATCGATCATGGTTTCTTCCCTTGCCGTCACGCGGCCAATACGGCGATGGCGCCGCTTCCGAGTATCGGGGCGAGCCGGCCCCGCGCCGCCCCGTCCAGGCTGGCGAAGGCCTGGCGCAACGCGGCGAGGCATTTCGCCTGATATTTGAACACCGGCTGACGGTGCAGCGCGCCCAGCACGGGCACGGTGAATTCCGCCGCCCCCACCTGCAAGGCCGCTTCGTTCGCGGCCAGGAAGGGCAGATAGACTTCGGCGGCCAACCGGGCCAGACCCACGATCGCCGGGTCTTCCTCCGCCGCCCCATCCAGCCATTCGCCGTCGAGGCCCGAGGCATCGTCGACCAGCATGAGCCAGCGCCACAGTAGGGGCGCCTCGCGTCTCATGCGCGCAGCCGGCGTCGGGTCGACGGCGAGTTGGGAGAGCTGGCCGAACAGGCCGAAATCGGCGAGCGAAGGCCGGCTGCCGAACAGGAAAGCACGGTCCGGCACCATGGCTTCCAGGATGGCCATGACGCGGCCATAGGTTTCCGCCAATTGCGGCGCCTGTTCGAGGCCGCAGCCGACCAGATGCATCCGGCCGACCTGGCGTTCCCGGAACTGGGCGGCGCCCTCGGCGATCGCCGCCCGGCCGAAGCCGCGGACACGGTCATAGACGATCGCCTCGCTCATCACGCGCTGGTCTTCCTCGGCCGCCCAGCGGTAATGGAACATGACCTTGGTCAGCCATTCGTCCGCGAAATCCTCGATCAGCAGGCACAGGAAGCGTGTCACCGGATCCTCGGGCAGCAGGCGCCGCGCCGCCGGGGCCTCGGCATCGAGGGCGAGGAGGAGCGGCGTCGAATCATTGGCCAGGCGTCCGTCGGGAAATTCCACGATCGGGATCACCGCCGGTTTCACACGTCCCATGACCTCGCCATGCTCGAGCCCCATGGGCACCCAGACATGGGGCCGCCGCAACCAGCGGAGCGCAGCGCGCACCTTCATCGAATAGGGCGAGGCGAGCGCCCCATAGAGTTTCAGCATTTTCCCCCCTCGTTTTTTTTTGCTGCGCGATCGCCCCGGCTCAGCCGGATTCCGTCGCGGTCAGGCTGCGGATCAGGGCGCGGCAGGTCGCGATGGTCGCGGCGATGAAACTCTCGCGGTCGTAGAGGTCCGGATTTTCGAGCTTCCAGGTGGTCAGCATGGCGACTGCGATTTGGAGGGCCAGGCTGATGGCGAGGCCGTGCCGCTCGGCGGGCACGGACGCCAGATGGCGGTGCATTTCCCCGACCAGCATGTTCATGCCGGGGTAATTCAGCGTGCGCGAGACCTGAAGGATATCGAAGCCCGGACGCGAGGTGAACTGGCGGAGGAAGCGGAGATAGGCGAGACCTTCGTCCCCCTCGCCCACCTCGTCGATCAGGGGATCGACCATGGCGCGCAGGCAGGTGTTCAGGCTGGCCTTCGGTTCCGCCAATCCGCGCGGGTTGACGATGGCGAGCCTTCGGTCGTCGATCGGCTTCAGATATTGGTGCAGGATGGCGTGATAGAGCCCCTCGCGGGAGCCGAAGTGGTATTGCAGCGCCGTCTGGTTGCGCTGGCCGGCGGCGTCCAGGATCTCGGCGGTGCGCACGCCTTCGAAGCCGCGTTCGCCGAACAGGCGAAGGGCACTCGCCATGATCGCCTCGCGGCCGCTCGGGGCCGGCGCCTCTGTGGGCGTGGCGGCGGCCTTTGGCTTGCGCCCTGAGCGCCGCCCCCTCGCCTTGTCCGTTCCCTCTGCCGAATCCCGCATCGCCACCTGCCGGCCACTGTCGCTTATCACCACTGGGATAATGGAATACATTATTTCTTGCAAGACAGACGTGGCTTGCCGCGACACTTTCCCTTGCACGGATTGATGGCCTCCATTAATGTCTTCGATTAATGAAGGCGCGGAAATCGCGTTTGACGCCGGGGGAGGCGCATGGGGCAGGGGAAGAAGTGGCGGGCCTTCGCGGGGGCCTTGGGCGGTTGCGCCCTCATGCCGATCGCATCGGCGGCCTATGAGGCGGAACTGGGTGAAGTCAGCCTGACCGTGGTGACCGCGCTCAGCGTCGGCGCCCAGATCCGCATGGAGGGGCAGAACCCGCGGAACTACTGCGTCGCCAACGGCGGGCAATATCCCAACACGAGCTGCAACACCGACGACGGCAACCTGAATTTCGAGCGCTACGACTTCGTCTCGACACCGATGCGGCTCAGCTCGGAACTGACCGCGACCTGGCGCGATTTCGCCGTCTATATCCGCGGCACTGCGCTCTACGACGCCCTGCTCGACCATAACGACCTGGCCGCCAACGGCTCGGCCGCGCGGGACTACCGGGGCGAGCTGTCGCCCCGCGCCCATGACGCCGCCGCCGGCTCGGTCGAATTGCAGGACGCTTATGTGCGCGGCAATTTCGATCTGTTCGACCGCCGCCTCAGCGTCCGCCTCGGCCAGCAGACCATCATCTGGGGCGAAGCGCTGGTAACCCAAAACGGCATCAACGTGATCAACCCGCTCGACACCTCGAAGCTGCGCGTGCCGGGTTCGGAACTGCGCGACGCCCTGATCCCGGTACCCGCGCTCTTCGCCAGCTACAACCTGGGCGGCGGGCTTTCGATGGAAGCCTTCTACCAGTTCAGCTTCCGCCCGTTCCGCACCGAAGTGCCCGGCACCTTCTTCGCCACCAATGATTTCGCCGGGCCTGGCGGGCGCGGCATCGGCGTGGGCGGCGACTACGACCAATATGCGCCCGATACCACCCTGGTCTCGATCCCGCGCGAGGATGACGACTATCCGGACGGCGCCTTCGACAATTTCGGCCTCGCCTTTCGCTATTACGCGCCGGAGCTGAACGACACCGAATTCGGCTTCTACTATGTCCATTACGCCAGCCGGGTGCCGGCGCCCACGGTCTATGGCCCCTCGGCTGCGGATTACCAGCGCCTGCCGCCCGGTGTCGCCACCGTGCTCGGCCCCTTCATCCCGCCGCAGGGGGTCGCCAATGGCGGCTCGGCGCTCCAGGGCGTGATCACCCAGGTTCCGGGGCTCAACCCGCTGGCACCGGTGCAGGCCAATGCGCGGAACAGCCGTTTCGTCCTGACCTATCCAACCGACATCAATGCCTTCGGCCTGAGCTTCAACACCAAGCTGGAATCGACCGGCACCGCCCTCAACGGCGAGGTCTCCTTCAAGACCGATGTGCCCGCCAATATCGACGAGACGACCTGGATCAGCGATTTCATCAACGGCCTCTCGGAACTGCCGCTGGCCGGGCCGACCCAGCTCGGCACCAACACCAACCGGACCGGCATGGTCTCGACCATCGGCCGCAAGCACGACGTGCTGACCTTCATCCTGCGCGCGACCCAGGCCTTCGCCGAGAGCGATTTCATCTCGCGCATGCTGGGCGCCGCCGGGGTCACCTGGATCATGGAAGGCGGCCTCATCCATGTCGATATTCCGAACGCCAACGTCCTCGCCTTCGATGCGCCCGGCACCTATCGGACACCCGGCACCGGCTACGAACAGGACGGCCTGCGTTACAAGGAGGAATACGCCACGGCCTGGTCGGGCGGCGTCACGACGATCGTCCAGGCGCTCTATCCGGACGTGGCGCCCAACCTGAATATGACCGCCGGCATCGCCCATACCATCGGCCTCGGCGGCAACACGCCGCTGGCTGGCGGCTTCGTCGAGCATGTCAACAACCTGAACCTCTATCTCCAGTTCGACTACATGATCGACTGGCGGCTGCAAGTGAACTACGCCCTCTCCTTCGGCGGCGGGCGGCAGAACATCACGTCCGACCGCGATTTCGTCGGCGTGTCCCTCAGCTATCAATTCTGATCCCGGAAGGACCGACGCCATGAAGACGCTGATCGCCGCCGTGGCGGCCTTCGCCCTCGCCGCTTCCACCGGCCATGCCGCCAGCGATGCCGAAAGGCTGGGCCGCGACCTGACCCCGCTCGGCGCCGTCAAGGCCGGCAATGCCGATGGTTCCATTCCGGCCTGGAGCGGCGGCATCACCGCACCGCCCGCAGGTTACGTGCCGGGCGGGCCGTTGGCCGATCCCTTCGCCGGGGAAAAGCCGCTGTTCAGCATCACCGGCGCCGACGTCGGCAAATACGAGGCCCTGCTACCGGCGGGCCAAGTTGCCATGCTGAAGCGCTATCCGACCTATCACGTCGACGTCTATCCGAGCCACCGGAGCTGTGCCTATCCGAAGACGGTCTATGACGGCACCAAGCGGAACGTCGCCCAGGCCAAGCTGACGGCCGACGGCAAGGGCATGGTCGACGGCACCATCGGCGTCCCTTTCCCCTTCGCCACCACCGGCGACGAGTTGTTCTGGAATCACCGCCTGCGCCCGCGCGGCGGCTTCACGTTCCGGCGCAATTTCGCCCTCGCCGCGGTTTCCAGCACCGGCGACTACAAGCTGGTGAAGATGCGCGACGAAGGCATCAACCACCTGATGGGCCCAGGGCTTCGGGCGCCGGGCGATGTCGCGGGTATCCGCCAGCTCGAAAACATCTGGATCACCTATATGGCGACGACCACGGCGCCGGTCCGCCTGTCCGGCCAGATCACCCTGGTCTACGACAATATCGACGATGCCCAAGGCCCGCGCCAGGCCTGGCAATACAACCCGGGCACCCGCCGCGTGCTGCGCGCGCCCGATCTCGCCTTCGATGCGCCGGGCACCAATGCCGACGGGCTCGCCACCGTCGACCAATTCGACGTCATGAACGGCTCGCCCGAGCGCTACAACTTCACGCGGAAGCCGGACCAGGAAGCGCTGATCGGCTACAACGCCTATCGCCTGAAGCTGATGCCCTACAAGGACCTGCTGACCAAGGGCCATATCAACCCGGCGGCGCTCCGCTACGAACGCCACCGCGTCCATGTCGTCGAGGCGACCCTGCGGGAAGGCGCCCGTCACATCTACGCCAAGCGCGTGTTCTTCCAGGACGAGGATAGCTGGGCCTTCGTCGCCGCCAGCCTCTATGACACCCGCGGCAACCTGTGGCGTTTCCAGGAGGCGCCGGTGGTGAATTCCTACGACGTGCCCTTCTGCGGCCCGGCGATGGAAATCTCCCAGGACCTCCAGGCCGACCGCTATCTCGCCTCGCTGATGACCAACGAGGAAAAGATGCCGGACTGGCAGGCCAAGGTGAACCCGGAGGATTTCACCCCCGATGCGCTCCGCGCGCTCGGCACTCGTTGAGAGCGAAGGAATCGCTATGAAACGCCTTCTACGCGGCCTCGTTTCCGCCGTCGTCCTGCTCGCCGTCGCCGGAGCCGCGGCCTGGCTGATCGCGGGCGACCGCATCGTGCTGGCGCTGGCGACCAGGATCGCCGCCACCAATATGGCGGCCGACCGGATCGCCACCCTGCCGGACGGGCTGCATCTCGTGGTCTGCGGGGCCGGCGGCCCGATGCCGGACCCGCAGCGTTCCGGCCCCTGCCAGTTGGTGATCGCCGGGCGTTCCGCCTTCATGGTCGACGCCGGCACGGGCGGCGCCCGTAACCTGTTGCGCATGGGCGTGCGCACCGGCGCGATCACCGCGATCCTGCTGACCCATTTCCATTCCGACCATATCGACGGCCTGGGCGAGGCCCTGATGCTGCGCTGGACCGGCGGCGCCAACAAGGTGCCGACCCCGGTCTACGGCCCGCCGGGCGTGGAGACGGTGGTGGCCGGCTTCGACCAGGCCTATTCCCTCGACGACCATTACCGGACCGCCCACCACGGGCCGGAGGTGACGCCGCCCGGCGGCGCCGGCGGCATCGCCATGCCCTTCTCGGCGCCGACCGGCGACCAGGGCGTGGTGGTCTACGACAAGGACGGCGTGAAGATCACCGCCTTCGCCGTCGACCATGCCCCGGTCGAACCCGCGGTCGGCTACCGCTTCGATTACAAGGGGCGCAGCCTGGTGATCAGCGGCGACACCAAGGCGAGCCCCAATGTCGAGAAATTCGCCACCGGGGCCGATCTCCTGTCCCACGAAGCGCTGTCGCCGGAATTGGTTGGCGTGTTGCAGGGCGCGGCACAGGACGCGGGGCGCGACAACCTCGGCCATGTCATGCACGACATCCTGAACTACCACACCTCGCCCGCGCAGGCGGCGGCGATCGCGGCGCGGGCCGGTGTCCGCCAGCTCGTCTTCGTCCATATCACACCGCCGCTGCCGAGCCGGCTGCTGAATTCCCTCTTCCTCCGGGGTGTCGCCGACGCCTTCTCCGGCGCGGTCGAGATCGCGCGCGACGGCTCGATCTATTCCCTGCCGGCGGGCGGCGAGGCCGTGACCGCGGACCATCTGCTCTAGGACGGCGCCATGACCTTGAAGAAACATGTCGCGATCACGGTGGCCGGCCTGATGACCAGCGAGCGCCTGGCGGCGCGACGGAGACGGTGGCACGAGTTGGCACGCAAGCTGAAGCGCCGTCCCCATGTCGTGCATTATTTCCACGAGATCCAGGATCCCTATTCCCTGCTCGCCGCCCTTGCCCTGCCCGCGCTGGCGGCCCGCCTGGGTGTGGTGATCGAACCTCATCTGGTGCCGCCACCATCCGA
>JAYSCC010000113.1:0-7883 GCA_041915065.1 Zavarzinia sp. | reverse complement strand
TCGCGTCGACATCGATGGCATAGCGGCCGGACGGCCCTTGGGCAGAGGCCAGGGCGTTGGTGGCGAGCGCCAAGCTCGCGGCGGTGGACAGGAGGACAACGCGGACGGACATGATTCGAATCCTCGGGCTTGCGCACGCCCATGGAAGTGACATTCCGTCAGTTTGGGGGCAAATGGTGACTCGATGGTAAACGCCGGGCGAAGCCCCCGCCGTCGCGCGGCGGGGACGCCGGAATCAATAGACCTCGAACAGGCCGGCTGCGCCCATGCCGCCACCGACGCACATGGTGACGACGACATATTTGACGCCACGGCGCTTGCCTTCGATCAGGGCGTGGCCGGTCAAGCGGGCACCCGACATGCCATAGGGGTGGCCGACCGCGATGGCGCCGCCGTCGACGTTCAGGCGCTCGTCCGGAATGCCCAGCCTGTCGCGGCAATAGAGGGTCTGGACGGCGAAGGCTTCGTTGAGTTCCCAAAGGCCGATATCCTCGACCTTGAGGCCGTGGCGGTCCAGGAGCTTGGGCACGGCGAAGACCGGGCCGATGCCCATCTCGTCCGGTGCGCAGCCGGCGACTGCCATGCCGCGGTAGGCGCCGAGCGGCTTCAGGCCCAGGGTCTCGGCCAGCTTGGCCTCCATCAGCAGGCTCGCCGAGGCACCGTCGGAGAGCTGGCTGGCATTGCCGGCGGTGATGAATTCGCCGGTCGGCACCACGGCACCGCCGCTATAGACCGGTTTCAGGGCACGCAGGCCCTCGATCGTCGTATCCGCGCGCGGGCCTTCGTCGAAACCCAGGGTCACGTCCTTATAGGTCGTTTCCTTGGTTTCCTTGTTGACGATCGCCATGCGGGTGGTGAGCGGCGCCAGTTCGGCATCGAAGCGGCCGGCGGCATGGGCGGCCGCCACGCGCTTCTGGCTCTGCAGCGAATATTCGTCCTGCGCTTCGCGCGAGATGCCGTAACGCCGGGCGACCACTTCGGCCGTCTCGATCATCGGCATATACATATGCGGGCTCTTCGCGATCACCGCTTCGGAGCGGGCGCGGAAGCCGTTCTTGTGCTGGTTCTGCACCAGGCTGATCGATTCGACGCCCCCCGCGACGACGGCCTGCATGCCGTCGTCGACGATCTGCTTCGCCGCGGTGGCGATCGCCATCAGGCCGGAGGCGCACATGCGGTCGATCGACATGCCGGCGACCGTCTCCGGCAGCCCGGCGGCAGCCGCGGTGAGACGGCCGATGTTATAGCCCTGGGTGCCCTGCTGGCCGGCGCAACCCATGATGCAGTCCTCGACCAGCGAGGGATCGACGCCGGCCCGGCGCACCGCCTCGGCCGCGACATGGCCGGACAGGGCCGGCGCCTCGGTATCGTTGAAGGCACCGCGAAAGGCCTTGCCGATCGGGGTGCGGGCGGTCGAGACGATGACGGCCTCGCGCATGGGACTCTCCTCCGGTTTATCTGTCTTTCCGCGTCATGGCCGGGCTCGTCCCGGCCATCCACGGCTGCTCGTTGCCGCCTGTGTCCGCGTGGATGCCCGGGACAGGCCCGGGCATGACGATATTTGCGGCTACGGATAGAAGCGGCTGACCGTATCCGCGATGCAGGCCGGCTTGTCGCCGCCCTCGATCTCCACCGTGACGCGGATCGTTACCTGGATGCCGCCGTCCGGGGTTTCCTGGACCTTGACCAGCTCGCCCTTGCCGCGGATGCGGCTGCCCACCTTGACGGGGGCGAGGAAGCGGATCTTGTCGCAGCCGATGTTGACGCCCATCTTGAACGGCCCGACGTCGACGATCTGCGGCAGGAAGCCGGCGATCAGCGACAGCGTCAGGTAACCATGGGCGATGGTGGCACCGAAGGGCCCGGTCTTCGCCTTTTCGACGTCGACATGGATCCATTGGTGGTCGTTCGTGGCGTCGGCGAAGAGGTTGACGCGGCTCTGCTCGATCGCCAGCCAGTCGCTGGTGCCGAGCGCCATGCCCTCGCGACCGACGAGGTCGCGGGGGCCGGCGAAAGTGACGGTTTCGGGCATTCAGATTCCCAAGGCAGGCAGTGGCAGTTCGCCCCGGGCGATGATGTTCTCGGTCCGGGTGCGCAGCATGGTATTCTGCGCGTCCGCATCCGGGAACATCCAGAAACGATCCGCCTTCACCGAGGCGAGGACGTATTCCGCCACTTCCTCGGGTTCGGTGAGCTGCAGCTTGAGGCCGGTCGCCGAGACCAGGTCGCGCATCGTCTTATAGGCGGCAGAGCCGGTGTCCGAACCGTCCGAGAATTCCTTCGGGCGGTTGCGGTTGCTGTCCATGATCCGCGTGTTGACGACATGCGGCCCCGGGAACAGCACGGCCGCCTTCAGCTTGGTCTTGGCGATCTGGAGCTGCCAGTGCAGCGTCTCCGAGATCGAGGTCACTGCCGCCTTGGTCGCCGCATAGATCGGCGTGTTGGGCAGCGGGAACAGCCCGCCGTTGAAGGAGGAAGTGTTGCAGATCAACCCCTCTTCCCCGCCTTCGATCATGCGCGGCACGAAGGCACGGATACCGTGGACGACGCCGATCACATTGACCGCGAAGCCCCAGTTCCAGTCCTTCATCGGCATTTCCCACATCTTGCGCTGGGCTTCGCCGAGGCCGACACCGGCATTGTTGAACAGGAGGTGGGTCTTGCCGAAGGCGCCGTAAACGGCATCCGCCAGGGCGACCACCGAATCTTCCTTGGTGACGTCCGTCTTCACGCCGATCGCCTCGGTGCCGCCCGCCTTGAGGTCGGCGACGGTGGCGTCGAGGGCGTTCTGGTCGATGTCGGCGATGGCAATCTTCATCCCCTCGCCCGCGAGCACGCGGACGAGGGCGAGGCCGACGCCGGAGGCGCCGCCAGTGACGACGGCGACCTTGCCTGCGAGATCAAGCATTGGCCACCTTCTTCTCGGATTCGAGCGGCACTTCGAGGCCCTGCACGGTCGGCTCGTCGAAGCGCTGATGCCAGAAGGCGTCCAGCCATTCCGGCGGCACTTCGCGCAGGATCTTGCCGGAGGTGATCGAGCCGCCCTCGCAATAGGCCATCTCGAGGACCTTCTTCACCGGAACGTCGGCGATCGGATCGAACGGGCTCTCGTTCAGCTTGATGGTGCCCGTGACCTTCTTCATGTCGGTGTATTTCCGCTCCCAGTCGAGCTGGGTCAGGAACACCGGACCGTCGAAGCCGCCACGGCGGGTGATCGCCGGCATGCCCTTGTAGCAGAAGAAGTTCTCGGTGAATTCGGCCGGGCCCATGGACTCGCCGATGGTGCCTTCCATCTCGATGAACTTGAAGCCGTTGCGGGTGACCGCGACCTTGATCTTGTCGCCGTTCACATCGAAGTCGACCTTGCCGATCTTCTTCGGCTCACCGAAGATCTCGCGGCCGGTGATGACCACGAATTCGCCTTCCATCGGCATCGACAGGACATACCAGCCCTTCACGCCCTCGGCTTCGGAAGCGACGCCGACGGTGGCGGCACCGATCTCGATCTTGTTGGTGTCCGAGACATGCATGATCACATGGGCGAACTGGACGAAGATCTTGGGCTCGGTCAGGACGAGCGGCTTCGGCAGCACGGCCGCGGCGATCTCGGGTTCGGTCTCGTAGATCGCGCGGAAGGTGCGGACCGAGGTCCGCATCGAGGCGGAGCCGACACCGCCGGTCGAGCCGGTCTTGCTCAGATCTTTGACGTAACGCACCTTGGCCATGAGTATTTCCCCTCTCCATTCGGGCGAAGCCCGATTGTTTCCCTATTCCAGGCAAAGCCCGGCCGGCCGGGGAGTGCTGCTCCCCGGCCGCCGTTGTTCACTGCGACTGGTTACTCGGCCGCTTCGCGCCGTTCCGCCTGCGGGTAGAACTGCTCGAAATACTCCCGGAACTGCATGATCGGGCCGTCGCCGTCGCACAGGATCGGGTTCTTGCGATGGATCTTGTGGTTCCAGATCGGAATGTCGCCCTCGACACCGGTCTGGCCGATCACCAGCGCGATCGCCATGCGGGCGATGTTGTATTCCATGCTTTCCTTGTCGAACTTGCGGTGCGTGAAGGCGAAGCGCAGCTCGACCTTGTCTCGCGTCACCGGGGTCGCCAGCACCATGAGCAGCGTGTCGGTGATGCCGGTGATCCGGGTGTACTTCTGGCCGGCGCCGTTCTGCACCGTCTCGACCCTGGTCGGGAAGGTCTTCATCTCGCCGTCGGGCATGGGCAGGGTACGCTGCCCCTCCGCCATGGAACGCCGGATGTGGCCTTCATAGGTGGTCCGGCCTTCCGGCACGTCGTCCATGCCGTGGACATAGCGGAAGTGGGCGATATCGACGCCGTTCTCCGCGATTTCCTGCGGGTTCGACAGGATCGTCCAGGCGTAGCGGTCCAGCTCTTCCCACTTGCCCTCGGCGATCTCGCCGATTTCCGCATGCTCGATCACGTCGAAGAAGGGCTCGACGCGGTCGGGGTGGTACCAGGCCCAGATGACGTTGTTCTTCTCGACGATCGGCAGTGCCTTCATGCACGGCCGGCGCGACAGAATCGGCGGCATCTTGTTGGCATAGGGAACTTCGGTGGCCCAACCTTCCTCGTTGAAGGCCCAGGCGTGGAAGGGGCAGCGAAGCCCCTTCTCGTCGATCTTGCCACCGTGACCGAGGTGGGCGCCGAGGTGGGCGCAATAGGCCTCCATCAGGCCCGCCTTGCCGGTCAGGGTGCGGAACAGGACCAGTTCCTCGTCGAAGTAATGGACCGTCTTCACATCACCCACGGCCAGTTCGTCCGAGTAACCGACGAAGAACCAGCCGTAGGGAATGTCCATCGGGAAGCGTTCGACCGCGGTCATGGCCTCACTCCGCCGCCTGGGCCGCAGTCAGCCACTGACGCTTGGGACCGATCTTGGCCGCGATCTGGTTGAGCGCGGGCAGATCGAGGTCATAGACCGCCGCCGCCGACTTCCAGAAGATCTGGTCGAGATCGGCTTCCGGCAGACCGCCGAGAGAGATTTCCATCTTCTCCTTGGTCTTCGGCCAGCAGCCTTCCGGATGCGGATAGTCCGAGCCCCAGATGGTGCGATCGAAGCCGAATTCGCGGCAGGCGATCGCGGTGTCACGGTCGGCGAGTGCCGAGGCGACGACCCACATGTTGCGGCGGAAATATTCCGACGGCTTCATGGTGAGCTTGGCGCGGAAGTCGCCGAGCTTGCCCGAGGTGTGCTTCACGCTGGCCCGGATGTCCATCATCGTGTTCATCCAGTTGAACCAGAATTCCGAACCCTCCGTATAGATGATCTTCAGCTTCGGGAAGCGTTCGAGCACTTCGCCGAAGATGAACTGCCACATCGAGCGGGTCATCCAGAAGGGGAATTCCATCAGGAAGCAGCCGATCGCGCCGGGCACCGGGGCCATCGGCGGGGCAGCGCCCGAATGGAAATGGATCGCCATGTTCAGGTCCTCGCAGACCTTCCACACCGGATCGTATTTCGGATGGTTGTAGGGGTCGAAGCCGTCGGTCATGCAGGGGAACATCACCCCCTTCAGGCCGTTCTTGCGCGCCCACAGGATTTCCTTCACCGCGGTCTCGACGTCGAAGACGACGGGGATCACGGCCAGGCCGATGCGGCGCAGCGGCGACATCTTGCAGAAGTCGACCATCCAGCGGTTATGGGCGCGGGCACCGGCCCACAGCAGTTCGGGATCGGCGCCCTGGCAGCGCAGGCCGACGTCGGCGCCGAAGGGCGGCGCGTTGCGCTCGGTGATGCCGTCGGGGAACAGGACCTCGGCGGTCACACCGTCGCCGTCCAGCACCTTGTCGCGGATGGCGCTGTCCCAGACGCCGAAGATGTCGTTGCCGCAGGCGGCACGCCACTTGTCGTTGAATTCCTTGACCAGGAGCTTCTCTTCCATCATCTCGCGGAAGGCGATTTCCTTGGGAAGACGCTCGTCGAATTCGGCGTGGTATTTGCTATCGAGATAGTCCCGATATTTCTCCGGCGGCAGGCCGGCATGACCGTCGCCCGAAATGACTAGAAAGCGGTCCATCTCTTCCTCCGTCTCTTCTTTCCGCCACCCCATGGTCCGTTCACCTGGCTGCGGCTTGTTCTGATCTGCACCCTAGGCCGCCCCCAGACGAGGCGGAAGCCAACGGGGGCGAATACTCCGTTCGCGCCCGTGAACAATATTCAGCCGCCCGCCAAATGGATCGCCGTGCGCCGGCCCGACCAGATGCAGTCGCCGAGCGAAAGGCCGCTGACATAGAAATTCGAGGGCAGGCCGCGCGCCGTCCGCCCGACGGCATAGAGGCCGGGCACCGCCGCCCCTGCCTGGTTCAGTACGGCACCGTTCGCCTCGTCGACCGCGAGGCCGCCGAGGGTCAGCACCGGCAGCGGAAAGGTCGAGCTGCCAGCCGAAATATCGAGGGCGTAGAAAGGCCCCTGGGCCACGGCGCCGCGCATCTCGTCCGACTTGCCGACCGGATCGGGGGCGCCGTGGCAGGCCGCGTTGTTGGCATCGACCGAGGCTTGGAGCAGCTCCGGCGCCATGCCGAGCTTGGCGGCCAGGCCGGCGATCGTGTCGGCCTTCTTGGCCCTGGCCAGGATGTAGCGGGCCGGAAAGCTCTGAAAACCCCAGAGGCTGCCGCCCGCGATCTCCGCCTTGGCTTCGGCGCGGAGGGCCGCATCCAGGATGACGAAGGCCCGCCCGCCGCCGCGCCGCATCAAGGCATCGCCGAGGCGGGCACCAAAAGGTTCCTCGTGCGGCCGGCGCCGGCCGGCGGGATCGACCACGATGCCCTTGGCGAAGGCGTGGGGCGGATTGATGAAGCGCCAGGCCGAGACGGAATTGGACTTCTCCAGCCGGCCACCGGCCGAGAGGCCGAGCCTGATACCCGAGCCATCACAGCCGGACGAGCCGAGCGGGAAACCCTTCAGGAATTCGGGCGCGTGGCGTTCCATCATGACCCGATTCTTGACGAAGCCGCCCGCCGCCAACACCACGCCGAGACGCGCCCGGACACGGAGCGGCGTGGCATGACGCGCTTCGATCGCCGCCATCCGCTTCATCAAGAGGTCGGAGATGCCGGCGACCTGCAGGGCGATCACCCGGGCCCAGCGATGCAGCCGGCGATGACGGCGCGCGGCGCCGCTGCCGGGCGGCAGTGCCATCAGCTCGGCGCCGACGATACCGCCCGTGGCATCGACGATCAGGCGGCGCGCCGCCGTTTCGGTCCGGACGGTAATGCCGCGCGTTGCAGCGACGCGGGCCATCAGCGCTTCCATCATGGCCTGGCCGGAGAGCCAGGCGCCCTTGACCCGATGGCCGCGCGGGGCCGGCGGAATATCGGCCCGGTTGGCCGGCACCATCTCGTTCCCCGAGAAATAGAGATAGTGATCGCGCGAGGGGTAGGAGGTTTCGTGCGGCGCCTCGGCGGCATCGAACTGCACGCCACGGGCTTCGAGCCAGGCCAACATGGCGGCGCTGCCCTCGCAGTATTTGCGGACCGTCTCGGCCGAGACGGCATCACCCACTTCGCGTGCCAGGTAGCGGGCCATGGCGTCCGGCGTGTCGCTGCGGCCGGCCTGGATCTGCTGCCTCGTGCCGCCGCCGGCATAGACGATGCCGCCCGAGAGCAGGCTGGCGCCCCCGCCGGAGAAGCGATCGACCAGCAGCACGTCGAGGCCGCGTTCCGCCGCTTCCAGCGCCGCGGCGGCCCCGGCCGCGCCATAGCCGATCACCAGAAGATCGCAGTCGAGATCGAAGCGCGCGGGCACCGGCATCGGCGCCTCGATCGCGGCGCAGCCCGGCGAACGGTCCGCTGCCCCTTCGCTCATGCCTCTCCCCCGTTTCCTTCTCGTCTCATTGCCCGGCATTCTCGACCCGCGGCGAGGC
>JAYSCC010000112.1:0-7904 GCA_041915065.1 Zavarzinia sp. | reverse complement strand
CGCCGCCAACGAGATCGCCCTGTCGCCCTGACCATGCGGAGGCAGCGCGGCTTCACCATCGTCGAGGCGCTGGTCGCCTTCACCCTGCTGGCGACGCTGGGGGCGGTGCTCTACCGCGCCTTCGGCGACAGCGCCGACCTGTTCCGCCGCGCCGGCCGGCGGGAGCTGGCGATCGTCGCCGCGCAGTCGCTGCTCGACAGCCTGTCCCAGGCCGATATCGCCGTCCCGGGCCGCCGTAGCGTCGACCTCTCGGCCGGGTTCGAAGGGGCTGTTACGGTGAGCATCGCCGAAGCGGAGACGGGCAAGCCCTATTCCCTTCGCCGCGTCGATATTGCCGTCTCCGATACGACGTCGGATGATGGCATTCTTGTCGAGACCACTACTTTCAGGCTTTATCGTCGCCTGGCGCCGTGACGGCGCAACGGGAACGAGGATGCGACTGCCGGCTGTTCTGCAGGCCTTGACGGCGCGGGCGCGGTTTTCCCTGGCCTTGGCGTGGCGCTGGTGGGCGGGCGAGATGGCCGCCCTGGTGCCGAAGAAGGCAGGGCAGGACACCCGCTGGCAGCCGGGGATGCCGCTGCCGAAGGTGGCGGCGATCGACATCGCTGTGCCGGAAGGCCAGGCCTTCGTCCGCCGGATCGACCTGCCGGTGGCGGCCTTCGGGCGCATGCGGGATTCCCTGGCGCTTCAGATCGGCCGGATCACACCGTTCCAGGCGGGTGATGCCTGCTGGGACGCCCGGATGATCGGACGATCGCCGAGGCCTGGACAATTCGTGGCGGAACTGGTGGTCATGCCGCGGGCCATGATCTCCGACCTGGCAGATCGACTGGAAGGTGCCGGCAGCCGTGCCCGTTCTGTGAGCGTCGTCCATGACGGGCACCGCTACGAATTGCTCGAGAGCGCGCGGCGAGGCCATCTGACCCGTTGGCGGATTCGGCTCGGTGCTGTGGGTCTCTTTGTCCTCTCGATCGTCGCCCTCCATTGGGCCTGGAGCGACAGGCTGGACCGGGAGGCCCAGCAGGCGCGGGAAGCTGCCGATGCCCTTCGCCCGGCCGCCGCCCAGGCCGCGGAACGCCGACGCTTGCAGGCGGCGGCCGGGCTGCCGGCCAGGCTGGCAGCCGAGGCGGCGACGCATTCGAGCAGTGCGCTCCTCCGCGAACTCACGGCCTTGCTGCCGGACGATGTCCAACTCATCGAGTTGCGGCGGGACGGTGCCGAGGTCGACATCCGCGGCTTCGCCAAAGACGCCCCCAGGCTGCTGCCGCTGATCGAGCACGCGGAAGCCTTCGAGGCGGCGCGCTTCACGACATCCGTGTCCCGCAGCCCGGCCGATCCCAGGGACGTCTTTGCCATCCACTTCCGTTATGTAGGGGCGGCGCCGTGATCGCGGGCGTCACAGCTACGCGGGCCGGCGGGCTCCTGGCGCTTCTGGTCGCCGCGGTGCCGGTGCTGGCGGGCGCCGGCGCCCTTGCGCTGTGGATGGAGAGCCGGCTGGACACCTATCGGGCGGAGGTTGCGGCGGCCGATCAGGCGAGGCGCGTGCTCACCCGACTGGCCGCCCCTTCGGCAGACGCCGCCGCGCGCGCTGACCCCGCGGCCCTGCTAATCCAGGGGATGGAGCCGCTGGTCGCCGCCGCCAATGCTCAGCGGCGGCTCCTTCAGCTTATCCAGGGGAATGGCGGCATGTTGGCGAGCAGCCAGTCGCTACCGCCGGCCGATGTCGACGGCCTGACCCGCCTGTCGGTGCAGGCGACCTTCGACGCCAAGATCGCGGACGTCGTGACGATCCTGCACGAAGTGGAATCCGGCAGTCCCTTGATGGCGATCGGCAGGATAACCATCGTCGATCCTGATGGCAGCCTGCCGCCCGGCGCGCTGACGACGGCCGGGCCCAATCCGCTTCGCGTCGACCTCGTGGTCGATTGCTACTGGCGGGCACCGTGACGGGGCGGCGCGATGTTGCCGGGATCGTCCTGGCGGGTCTCTCTGTCGTCTTCCTCGGCGGGGCGGCATTCCTCACGGCTTCGCCGCTTCCGGCCGTGCCGCCGCTCGATGCCGCCGGTGAGGGGGGCGCGGAGCAGGCGCCGGTGCTGCCGGTCCCGAGCTGGCCCGGTGCGGAAGCCTATGCGCCAGTTTTCGAACACCCTCTCTTCAATCCCGACCGGAAGCCGGATCCGCCGCCTGTGGAGCCGCCCCCGCTCGACCCGCTGGAGCCAGCCGAACCAGCGGCACCGCCCGGGCCGTCCTCCGCCGGCCTGACCACCCTGCGCCTGGTCGGTATCGCGATTTCCGAAGGGGGGCGGGTCGCCCTGCTGCGGCGAGAAGGGATGGCGGAGGTGCTACGGCTTCGTCCGGGCGACATGATCGACGGTTGGAAGGTCCAGTCCGTCGATCGTGCCGCGGTCACCCTGACGGCGGAGGAGCAGCAGTACACGATCGCCTTCCGGCGGCTTCACTGACCATTGCCATCGGATCGCGGTTTCTAGTAAGGATTGTGGATAGTCGAAGGGCCGGGAAGGCAGTCGATCGGACGGGGGTGTGGGCGGATTGTTGAACCTGTCGCTGGTCCGGAGGCTCTGCCTGGCCGCTGGCGTGCTGCTCTGCGCGTCTTGTGCCGAGGCGCCGGTCGAACCGTCGGCCGGGGCGACGGCACCCGAGCCCGTGGCCCGGGCGCCGCAGCCCACGCTCGAGCCCCTTCCCCTGACCACGATCGGCGAAGGTGCCGCGGCAGCGGCGGGGCCTCGGACTCGCATTTTCCCGGGGAACGACGCAGCGGCCGTGCCGCATCCCGCCCGGCCGGCGGCCAGTGCGGGGCAGGAGGCGGGCGACATCGTCCTCGATTTCGTCGATGTCGACGTCAAGGACGTGGTGCGGGCGGTACTGGGTGACATTCTCCATGTCTCCTATGCCGTCGATCCGGCAGTGGCAGGCCGAGTGACGCTGCAGGTAACGCGGCCGATCGCACGGGACTCGGTCTTGCCGGCGCTGGAGGCGGCGCTGAAAGTCAATGGCGTCGCCATCGTGCAGGCGAACGGCCTCTATTCGATCGTGCCGATCGGCGAGGCCCAGCGCCGCGCGGGCGGGCTCGGCGATGCCGAGATGCCCGGCTACGGCGTCGAGGTGGCGCCCTTGCGCTATATCGCCGCGGCCGAGATGCAGAAGCTGCTGGAACCCTTCGCGCCGCCGGGCGGCATCATGCGGGTCGATCCGGCGCGCAACATGCTGTTCCTGGTCGGCACGGCGCAGGACCGGCAGGCTATGCGCGACACGATCGCGACCTTCGACGTCGACTGGTTGGCCGGCATGTCCTATGCGCTGGTCCGGCCCAGGAATGTCGATGCCGCGTCGCTCGCGACCGAGCTGAAGGCTGTCTTCGCCGATACCGGCAGCCCGATCGCCGGCCTGGTCCGCTTCATCCCGGTGACGCGGCTGAACACGCTGCTGGTGGCGAGCCCGCGGCGGTCCTATCTCGACGACGTCAACACCTGGGTCGAACGGCTGGACGTGCCCGTCGTCCTGCCGGGCAAGAAGATCTATTACTACCGGCTGCAGAACGCCAAGGCCGCCGATGTCGCCGCCGCGCTGAACGGCCTGTTCAAGACCAGTGCCGCCGGCGGAATGCCGGCCGGGGCGAGCGCCGCCCCCGATAGCGCCGCGACGCCGTCGCTGTCGATCCCGACGGTACCGGGACTGTCGGCGTCGCCGGGACTTCCGATGCCGGACATCTCGGGCACGGACACGGTCTCCGGCCTGTCGACGGCTTCCACCGGCCAGGCCGAGGCGGCGGCGCAGATCGTCACGGACGAAGCCAACAACGCCCTGATCATCCGGATCGACCCCTCGGAATATCCCTCGATCGAAGCCGTCATCCAGGCCATGGACGTGGAGCCGGACCAGGTCCTGATCCAGGTCACCATCGCCGAGGTCAGCCTGACCGGGGAACTCCGCTACGGCGTCGAATGGTTCTTCGCCAATCACAATCTCTCGCTCGGCCTGAGCGAGGCGTCCAAGGTCGCATCGACCTTCCCGGGCTTCAATTTCAGCTATTTCGCGGGCAGCACTCAGGTCGTGCTGAGCGCCCTCGACTCGGTCACCAATGTCAATGTGATCTCGTCGCCGAAGCTGCTGACCCTCGACAACAAACCGGCCACGCTCCAGGTGGGCGACCAGGTGCCGGTGGTGACCCAGACATCGACCAGCGTGGCGACCGCCGATGCGCCGCTGGTGAGCGTGGTCGAGATGCGCGACACCGGCGTTCTGCTCACCGTGACGCCCCGGATCGCCAAGAGCGGCCTCGTGGTGCTGAACGTCGCCCAGGAGGTCAGCGACGCGGTCAAGACCACCACCTCAGGGATCGACTCGCCGACCATCCAGCGGCGCCGGCTGCAGACCACGGTCGGCGTCCATGACGGCGAGACCGTCGCCTTGGGTGGCCTGATGCGGCGTGCCCAGACCAATGGCAACCAGGGCATCCCGCTCGCCAAGGACATCCCCATCCTCGGCAGCTTGTTCGGCACCACCACGGACGACACCAAGAAGACCGAGCTCCTGGTCTTCCTCACCCCCCGCGTGATCCGCTCCGCCGCCGCGGCCCGCGATGCCACCGCCGAGCTTCGCCGCGGCCTCGACGACTTGGAACCGATGATCAGGCATGGAATAGATGTGACTGGTCAGGATAATTCTCGGTAAGGGGGAGAAGCTCCCAGTAAGGAGCCAACGGCAATTGTCTTCAGTCCCGGCGTGCGGCACCCTGTCCGCGTAGATTCTTATGGCTCACTACCACAGCGTCTATATCCGTGCCGGATATGGAGAATGCCGGGTGGCCAGCGGTGACGGGGCGGGGCATGGGCTTTCTTGGGGCTTTGCGCGGGCTTGCCTGCGGCGTGGTTATCGGTTTGGTCTCCCTGGGGCAATCGGCATCGGCGCAGATGACGACTTCCGGGGCCTTCCAGGTTGACGATTCGGGCAATGCGAACTTCACGCTCCCAATCGTCGTTCCGCCGGGAACGGGCGGCGTCGTGCCATCTCTGAGCCTTGTCTACTCCAGTCAGGGGCGTAACGGTCCCTTCGGCATCGGTTGGTCGCTGAACGGGATCTCGGTTATTTCCCGCTGTCCGAGGACGCTACCTCAGGACAATGTTCGCGGCGGGGTGAAGTTCGACGCCAACGACCGGTTCTGCATGGATGGCCAGCGGCTTATGGTGACCGGAGGTGGCACCTATGGTGCGGCTGATGTCGTCTATCGAACGGAACTCGACTCACTGTCGAAGGTCACCACGGTCGGTACGGTGGGCAGCGGTCCGGCCTCCTTTATGGTCAAGACCAAGTCGGGGCTCATCCTGGAGTACGGCTATACCGCGGATTCCCGGATCGAGGCGCAGGGCCGGTCGGACGTCCGGGTCTGGGCGCTGAACAAGATCACCGACACAGTCGGCAATTATATGAAAGTGACCTACTACAAGGATGCGGCGAACGGAGAGTTCCGGCCGCTTCGGCTGGATTATACGGGCAACGCGGGCATGAATCTGTCGCCTTTCGCGTCGGTTCGTCTCGTCTACGAAGACCGTCCAGACAAGGTGGTCGCCTACGATCACGGTGACCCGGTCACCACAAGTAAGCGGGCGTCCGCGATCCAGATGTATATGGGCGATACTCTGGTCACCAATTACAAGCTCACCTACAACGCAAGTTCTGCAACAGGATCCAGCCTGCTGGCAGGTGTGCAGCAATGCGATGGCGGCGGCAATTGCCTGCCGTCCGTCTCTTTGTCGTGGTCCGGCACGGCGCCGTCCTCGCTGACCTCGGCGGCGACACAGACAGGGTGGGACGTCACTGGCCCCAGCTCTTCAGTGCTGGCTGTGGGTGACGTAACGGGTGACGGTCGACCCGACGTCGTCAAGTATGAGCCGGCGACGGGCATCGTTCGGGTCCGGGTGAATTCGGGCGGCTTTGCTTTTGCCGCCGAGATCGATTCGACTCTCGCTGGGGGCGGGGACATGAAGACTCGGTCCTTTCAACTGGCGGACATCAACGGCGACGGCAAGGAAGATGTACTGATCTATCGTCCCGTCGATGGAATGATCGATGTCGCCCTTTCCAATGGTAACGGGAGCTTTGCGCCGGCGGTCTCGACGAGCTTCAGGACAGTCCCGACACAGATCGTTTTTCCGGCATACAACAACCACACCGCCGACGGGCCGGCCTATTTTCTTGATTTGAACGACTACAACGGCGACGGATATCCGGACATCTCGCTGGTCAAGCCCGGCATATGCAGCCCGTCGAGCAGTTCGGATGCGCAGAGCTGGGTAGCGTATGGCAATGGCTCGGGAGGCTTCGGCACTGCGCAGGCGCTGAATTTCACTGTGTGCAACTGGTATGGCGAATATAGTGATTTCATTATTGGTACGACTACGTCTCTCGGCGTCGTCTCAAATATAATATTTAGTGATTTCGACGGCGATGGATCGATAGACCGGGAAATATTTTATAATTCGACGATCGTATATGGAAGTACGTACTCATATGGCGATTGCCATTTTTTCTCGAACGGCATCGATGGGACGGGTATTAACAGCCTTAACGGGAATTTTTCTGTCAACGGGTCAATATATTATTGCCCGAATAACAGCTCGAGCAGCGTCAGGAGCGTTTCGGCAGCGCCGTCGATCGATACGAATGGCGACGGCAACATGGACTACATGGCGCTTTCGTTGTCGCAGCCGGGTGCGTTCGGTTCCGGCCTCGGCCGAGGGAACGGGGCATTCGCGGCGGAAACCAACGGTTCCTTGGATCTCGGAGCCCTCTCCAATTACCCTTGGGTTTCCATCGCAGATATCAATGGCGATGGGTTGAGCGACATCGTGGCTGTCGCATCCGGCACGAATGGCGGCGCTGCGAACGTATATTATGCCCGGAGGACAAGTGCCGGGACCGCCTATACGAAGACTTCGACCAATATCAATGTCGGTGGTGATGCGACCAACACCTGGGTACAGATTGCGGATTTTGATGGCGACGGATCGGCAGACGTCTTCGTCTATTCAGCTAATGACGGCACGGTTCGCATTTGGCGCCAGCAGGGAGCGCTTCCTGATCGTGTGACCAAGTTCAAGGATGGGCTGGAGAGCGGTGTAACCGTCACCTACGGGTCGTTGATGGACGCGGGGGTCTATACCAAGGATACCAACGCGACCGGTTCGATCGTGGACTTGGCGGCCGCGATACCAGTCGTGCGGCAGATTGCGACCGATGACGGCGTCGGAGGAGTGCGCCGCACCCAGTACAGCTACGGCGGCTTGAAGGCGGAGCGGAACGGCCGGGGCGTGCTCGGCTTCCGCTGGGTGCAGGAGACGCAACTCGAAACTGGCGCGGTCACCCGCCGGGAATATGCCCAGACCTGGCCCTATACCGGCCTTCTGACCAAGCAGGTTCTCCAAGTGCCGGCGACGCCCGGCGGCACGCTCTCCACGCTCTCGACGATTACCAACGCCTATGCCTGCCTGCAGACCGGTGACGGCTCTGCCTGCGTGGTGGCGCCGGGCAAGGTGTATTTCCCCTATGCCGCGCAGAAGGTGGAGCAGGCGTGGGACCTGACCGGTACGGCTGTGCCGACGGTCACGACGACGGCCACATACGACCGCTTCGGCAATGCCCTGCAGATCGCAGCGACGACCAGCGACGGCTGGGGCAAGACCACGGTGAATACCTACACGAACGACGAGGCGAACTGGCTGCTGGGCCGGTTGACCGGGACGACGGTGACGTCGACGGCGCCGACTGTAACGCCGTGAGGGCCGGAGGGTATTTGCGATGGGTTGGCTTTTGGGGCGGGGTGGTCTGAAGGCTTCGGTTCTGGTGCTGGCGGGTCTCCTGGGGCTGTCGGCGTCCGGGGCGGAGGG